>DAOWOF010000137.1 GCA_030642205.1 Desulfobacteraceae bacterium
ATGACACTGACTTTGATCATAATGGCCTTGAAAGCGCATTTGTCACCTTTCTTGAAAAACAGGATATCAAATTAAAAAAGATCGCTCAGCCCTTAAGGATTGCCCTTACCGGCAAGACTGTAAGCCCCGGTATCTTTGAAATAATGGAGGTCCTTGGGAAAAAGAAGGTCTTAGACCGCCTGGCTGCGGCTATAGTCCATATTAAGGCCAAATCTTGATGGGCTCGTAAAAAGTTTATCAACAGGCCGATGCAAAAAGTCGCGAATCAATTTTTTTGCCAGATTATCAAATCTTGATTATATAAATATATGTGATTGTTTAATGCCCGAACCGCAATGCCAAAAACATCCCTTTATTGCAATTGGCAATCGTCTGAAAGGTATCCCTGAAGTCTTGACCCTTGGGCTTAAACCGAACTTCAGGGACTATTCTGTCAAAGAAAGAGATCTGATAATTCAGACCCCGCATATCCTCTATCCAACACTTAATTACGCCCAATTTTTTACAACCATGGGAAAGCAAATTTTCCCAAGCCTGGAAACCTATCTATATTCTGATGAAAAGATCAAACAGTCGACTCTTTTTTACATGTTAGGGATTCTTCATCCTCATACCAAATTTTATTACCATCTTCACCACCAGGATATCCAAAAGGAATTTTCATTCCCGTTTATTGCCAAACTGCCCAGGAGTTCTTCACAGGGCAGAGGGGTCTTTCTGATTCATGATTCAAATGAGCTTTCAAGCTATCTTGCCCTTACTAATATCGCTTATATACAGGAATATATCCCCCACGAACAAGATATCAGGGTGATCCTGATTAATTATGAACCGGTACTCGCTTATTGGAGGATTAAATCGGAGGACAGTTTTAAGACAAATATAGCTCAAGGAGGACAAATCAGTTTCAAAGAGATCCCCCAGGCGGCTATTGATACTGCTATCCTTGCTGCAAGGAAATGTAAATTTAATGATGTTGGAATAGATATTCTTCCATTCCGTCAAAAATATTATGTAATTGAAGCCAACATGAAATATGGCAGGACGGGCTTGACTATGAAAAACATGGTTTTAAAAGATATACTCCGTCAGAGGCTTATTGATAACAAAATCTTTGTTTAGAGCAATCTTGAAACTGTCTCTCTGGGAAATTATATAAATGGCGCCTCACTTTACGATCCTCAAAACCCGGAAAATAGTAATAATTGGATTTTCATTGCTTTTTCTGCTCATTATGATTCTGGCTTATCTCAGCCATCTATATATGAAGGTAACCCAGGATGCCTCCTCCTATATTAAGAGAGGGGCAATAGACCGTGTTATTGACTCGGAAAGCCATGTTTTTTATGATGACGAGATGACTTCCATGGGAGTTTTTTTTGAGAAAACCCATCGTAAACATATTCATTATAAAGATATCCCGCCCTATTTCATCATGGCCCTGGTGGCATCAGAAGATAATAATTTTTTTCATCACCATGGCGTTGACTGGAAGGCAATAATCAGGGCATTGGCAGCCAATGTCAAGGCCGGAAAAATCGTGCAGGGAGGAAGCACGCTTACGCAGCAAACCGCAAAAAACATCTTTAAACGGGAGAAGAGATCATACATGGCCAAGCTCAAGGAATTGATCCAGTCCTTTATTTTTGAAAGCAAATATTCAAAAGATGAGATATTGGAAATGTATGCAAATCAATTCTTTGTAACTGGCTATGGGAAGGGCCTCGGAATAGCCGCGCAATATTATTTTGATAAAGACGTTCAGGATCTTGATTTACTTGAAGCTGCCTTTATCGCAGGTTCTGTAAAAGGCCCCAACAGATATAATCCGTTTATTAAAAAGACGCCCGCAGAAAAAGAAGGTGCCCGGCAAAGGGCTAAATTACGGACAGCTTATGTGCTTAAAAAGATGTTGGAGATGAATTTTATCACACAACAACAATATTTGCATATTATAACCCATGATATCCCCTTTAAAGAAGGGGATATCACATTCCGATTAAATGTAATACTTGACTATGTAAGGGAACAACTTGAATCCGGTTTTTTTAAAAATATCCTCCATGATCAGGGTGTTGATAATTTTGCTACATCAGGAATTCAAATCTACACATCAATTAACAAGAACATCCAGGAGGCATGCACTAACGGTCTCCGATCCCACCTTTCTTTAATGAATGTTCAATTAAATGGCTATCATCTCAAAAAAATGCAGGAAAGGTATAAAGAGCTTTTTAATAATGAGTCTGCGAGACATAAGGGGATTCCTGTTCTTGCAAAAATTACGGATATGGTTATTAAAAAGCAGGGAAGTCATATAGAGGTTAAATGGGCTCATGGTAAGGGGATTATTGGTTATGAAGGGATCAGGGAGGTTGGCTCCGCGTGGCTTAGATGGAAGCTGGGGAATTGGGCCATTTTTAGTGAAGAACAACTGCCTTACTTTTTAGATAATTTCCATCCAGGTGATCTTATACCGGTACAGATTATTCATTCTGAAAACAAAGAATTCAAATTAGCGCTCTCTGCGATTCCTGAGCTGGAAGGAGGTTTAATTGTAATCCACAAGGGGATGATAAAGGCGATGGCAGGGGGATATTGCAACCAATATTTTAATCGCGCAATAGATGCGAAAAGGCAACTTGGATCAATTTTTAAACCGATCCTCTATACTGCAGCCTTACAGCTTAAATGGAATACACTTGATCCCCTCCAGAACCTGCCTGAAATGTATTCATTCCAAAACACATTTTATATGCCTCGTCCTGATCATAAGCCAAAAAGCGATTTGGTTTCCATGGCCTGGGCTGGGGTAACATCTGAAAACCTGGCCACTATCTGGCTGCTATATCATCTAACTGATCATCTGAATTTAAGTGAATTCCAAAAAATAACCAGGTTGGTAGATCTTGATCAAAAACAAAATGAATCTTATTTGGCTTATAAAAAGCGAATAAGGGATAAATATGGAGTAGTCGTTGATCGGGAAGCCTTGATGGAAGCTGCTTTTCATGCGGCCAAAAAAGATATTTCATCCGATCTCATATTTGGGGGCTACGAACAAACGATAAACAGCCTGAAACGTTTGCATTTTGATATAAAAGAGGAACATCTAAATGGTGATAAGGAAGAAAAAAACCAGATCCTAAGATTTAGCTTTAAGCGGTTGCTCAAACTTGATCAGGAAATGCAGGAAACCTGTCAAGGCTTGCTGGAATTAATCAAAAAATATAAGAAAACGACTTTAGTTGATATAAAATATGAGTTGGTAAATAATTTACAGGATTTTTATCTCCTGACAAAAGATGGAGAAAAATCAAAACTCATATTTAGCAAAATGCCTGAAATTTTTGAACCTGTACGATTAGAACCTCTTTCGATCAAAGAAGTCATTGAAAATCCTGGTATATTATCAATCGAGGATTGCTGGATTGAAGGTCTCTTGCCTGCCAATATTATTGGTTTGCTACAAGCTAATTTAATAAAAAAATATCAAAATTTACTTTCCTATAATAGATATGATCCCATGATCCTGTCCCAGGTTAGAGATTTCAGAACCCTTGTCAATTTATTATATGTAGTCTCTCTTTCAAAAGGGATAGGCATATCAAGCAATTTGGAGCCGGTTCTTTCTTTTCCCCTGGGGCCTAATGCCATTAGTCTGGTTGAAGCGGCTTTAACCTATCAAACTATCATGACCGGACATATCTATCCTCTGGATAATGGAGTAGATCCGGAGACTACTCCGATTATCACCAAAATTTGTGATCGGGATGGAGAAATTATATGGAAAGATTCTCCTCAGCCAAAGAGAATCTTGTCAAAGAGGATTTCCGGCTTGATAAGTGAAATTCTTAGAAAAGCAACAGAAGTGGGAACAGGACGAAAAGCAAAAGATAAAATTCAGATCCTGATTGATGGTGAAGGAGAAAAAATTGGAGTTCCCATCCCAACCTTTGGAAAAACCGGTACAAGTAATTTCTTCACTAATGCCAGTTTTGTGGGCTTCATTCCAGGCCCGTTTAAGGAATCAGGGGAATTAAATTTAAATGAAGGGTATGTTATTGCCACCTATGTGGGCTATGATGATAATCGTCCAATGAAGGGGAATAGAATCTCTATCTATGGCTCGTCAGGGGCCCTTCCGATATGGATTGATGTGGCAAACTCCATTGTCAATTCCAAGAATTTTAAGGATAATATCCATCTTACAGCTCTCGCTTTTGAAGGGATAGCTGAAGATTTGCCGTATCAAAATCATTTTGAGAGAATACCCGTTTCCAGCATTACTGGTCTGCCAGTCAAAGACAACCCTTTTGAAAACACTTTTTATCCATGTGAGATCTTTGGAGATATGATAATCTTAGGGGATGAATGGGAGAAAAAAAGGCTTTTTGAACCCTTTGAAGGAAATTATCCATGAAAAATTTAATTAAGGGATGGGGAAGTTGTTTCGGCCTTGTCTCCAAGATATATCTATGCTTGTTTTTTCTCTTTGGCATGGGCTGCATGACTTCTCCTGCCAGAAATCATATTTCTGATGATATCCATAAAAATAACATGCTGTCTTTATTGCCCATAAGGTTCATTGAAACCAGGATAGAGACGCTAACTATGATATTGAGCCATGGAGATCTTACGATAACTGACAGGAAAATGGCAAAAAAGCTTCTTAACTCATGTTATTCAATGAAAGAAGCTATTTTGAATTATACCTCAGAGGATCAATACCAGATAGCTTTAAACTCCTTTTTGCACGATTTGAACCTTATTGATGAATATTATTTCATAAAAAAAAAGGATCTTTTTCAGGGCAATATGAAGACTTTCTCGATATTTGTAGAAAAAAAGAAGGCCATAATGGATTTATATCTTTCAGACAATTATAAAGGTGTTATTAATAAATGCCTGGAATTAGAAAAATTGCTGGGCGCCAATGCCCTCACGACTGAACTCTCCATGTTGTTTTCGTTATCTTTGGCTCAA
Source organism: Desulfobacteraceae bacterium (assembly GCA_030642205.1). GTDB lineage: Bacteria > Desulfobacterota > DSM-4660 > Desulfatiglandales > Desulfatiglandaceae > DAOWOF01. The sequence goes on from DAOWOF010000137.1 coordinate 4,987, forward strand.
GAAGAACTATTCGAAGAAGCCATAGCAACGGGGCAGGGCATTGTCCGTGTGCTTGAATCTAAACCGGATCTGATCCATTTCAAGGTAAAATTAGCAGAATGGTACCTGGCAATAGGTCAAAGTAAAAAGGCTCTTCAAGGCTATGGAAAACTAACGGACAAGATAGATGAACTAAATGGAGAATTGCTTTTATTAAAAAACAAGATTTCTTTGAAAAATTCCTTTTCGGAATCAATAATAGAAAAGGGGCCTTCTATACAAAAGAATTCATATAGAGATATTCTACCCAAAGGGCTGGATAAAATACTGCAAATGGTAGCTCAATTGGTTGAGGAGGAGCGCCTGGATGAAGCAAGAGATTTACTGATTTCCCAAAAAGATATATTGATCACTGACCTCGAACAAGACACTATTGACCAGGCCCTGAATAATTTGGACTTGTTAGAAGAAAAACAACTTAGATCAAAACTCAAACAGATTTCAGATAATACAAAAGGCTTGGAATCATCCAGAGAATTTTTAGATCAGGAACAATTTGAAAAGGCCCTTGAAAAACTTGCATCACTGAAAATGCGGCAACAAGATTATGATGAGATTATGAGCCTGAAAAAGCGGGCCACCGAAGGAATCATCCAAAAGGAAAGGAATCGAGCCGCCAAACTTTTTTTGGCAGCAAAAAAAACTTATGATTTAAAGAAAAAAGAGGCATTATTTCTTTCCTCGCGGGAGGTCCTTGATGCCTTGATTATTCGTTTTCCGTTCTCTTCCCTGACAAACAAGATAAAAGCCAATAAGGAGAAGGTCACCCATGAATTGAATAAATTAGGATTCATGGCAAAACAGCCCTGATTGAAAAATGTATTTATATAAGTTATGGTCTTTAAGATATTTATGTTGACAATTTTGCAATCTTTGAAGTAAATAAATTTGATATCAGGATCAGCGTATACATATCTAAAATTATATTAAAGGAGTAGGTGCCTAATATCTGTGATCTCATAAAATGACACAAATGAATGCTGTTCAAGAATGTGAAATTTTTTTCAAGGTCAAGAAAGGCAAAAGTTTATATATAAAAACTACTTTCTATATATGGCCTAACTCCTTCTGGAGAAACCAATAATGAGTGACTGGCAACCAAAAATAACGACCTTTCTATGCAACTGGTGCAGTTACGGAGCCGCCGACCTTGCCGGGGTAAGCCGGTTTCAGTACCCTCCCAATTTCAGGATCATAAGGGTTCCCTGTTCTGCGCGAGTTAGCCCCAAGTTTATACTGTCAGCCTTCCGGCATGGCTCGGATGGCATATGGGTATCCGGATGACACCCCGGAGACTGCCATTACCTGGAAGGTAATTACTATGCAAGAAGAAAATTCGCCCTGCTCAAAGGATTAATAGAACATATCGGGATAGAGCCTGGAAGACTTCATTTTTCCTGGATATCCTCAGCCGAGGCGACCAAATTTGTTGATGTAGCCCGGCAAGTTGCAGAGGAAGTAAAA
>DAOWOF010000064.1 GCA_030642205.1 Desulfobacteraceae bacterium
CACGGAGATGAAGATTAACCTTCTTCATCCATTAACATTAAGTGGCGGCATAGCAATTTTTCCGGATGATACTGACACACCTGAAGGACTAATGGACAAGGCCAAAACAGTGCTTATATCTGCCAAAATTATGGGCGGAAACCAGATAAAGATCTATGAAAATGAGGAATAAAAATGCTTTCTATCCGAACAAGGGGTGGCTCTTTTGCCATCATTTTTATAGATGCACTTTTTTGCTTTTGTTCGTTTTGTCTTTTCAGGCCCTTTTTAAACCTTAAAACAGACCAAATTGCCTTATCTTCTACCTCTCTTCTTATCTTTTCAATCTTATTTGTCATAATAATACTACTATCGCTATTCATCGTTAGGCTCTACTCCTTTATAGCGTATATTTATCCAATAGATCTTATAAGGAAAATAACCCCCGGGTTTTTTCTCTCGGTGGTTTCTGTGGCCACCATGGTTTTTTTTATTGATTCCTTTTCCAATCTGGATTGGCGTTTAATGATGCCCCTTGTTTTTATCTTTATAGGCTTATTTCTCTTCCGGTTTTATATCTTTTATATCAGGCATGAAAATCGGGAACGCATATTGATCCTGGGCACATCAAGACAGACAAAAGAAATTATTAAGGCATCGCAGAAGCATAGATTTAGAGGCTATGAAATCATCCTTGCAGTCACACTTTCAAAAGATACGGATGAGGAGATCAGAGGAGTTCCAGTTAAACTATTTTCGAACTCACTTAAAGACTTAATAAAGATCAACGCCATAGACACTATAGTAGTGGCACTGAGAAAACAGAGGGGCAGACTTCCTGTTCATGATCTCCTTGATTGCAAGATGAAAAATATTCGAATCCAGGAAGGCTTTACCTTCTATGAAAAGGTCAAGAGGAAAATTTTCATTGACAATTTTCTAAAGCCAAGCTGGTTTATCTTCGAAGAAGGCTTTTATCATACATCCCTCCATGGATCAATCAAACGCGCACAAGGGGTGCTGGTTTCATTCATCCTCTTGACTTTGCTGTCCCCTGTTTTGCTTTTAGTCGCATTGCTTATCAAGCTGGAATCTCCTGGCAATGTTTTTTTTGTACAGGAGAGAATTGGACGTAATAACAGGCCGTTCAATCTCATAAAATTCCGTTCCATGCGCCAGGATGCCGAGAATCAAGGAGCAAAGTTCGCAGAAAAGAATGATCCCCGTGTCACTCGGATTGGCAGGATTATTCGGAAGATTCGAGTGGATGAAATACCCCAATTTATCAATATATTCAAGGGAGATATGGATATGGTTGGCCCCAGGCCGGAGCGGCCTGTATTCGTCAATCAATTGGAAGAAATCGTCCCATACTATAGTTTGCGTCATTCAGTGCGTCCTGGACTAACTGGATGGGCCCAAATCAAATACCCCTATGGCGAAGACTTTAATGACAGCCGGGAAAAACTCAAGTATGACCTTTACTATGTCAAGCATTTTTCATGGTATCTGGATCTGTTAATCATGATTCTGACAGTAAAGGAAGTTCTCTTTGTAAAAGGCCAATAAAAAAACTGTTTATAATACCTCTCTCAGGAATCCAGGTCTCGTATTGCCTTAAAAAGGGTATCAAAAAGTTCTTGAATATCACTTTCTTCCAAACAGGAAAAGGCCACCCGCAGATCAGTTTTTCCAAGGGCAATCAGGCCTATGCCATATTTTGCCAACAAATGCTTCCTTAATGGTTCAGCGTCCACTGTCTTGAGGCGAAGACACATAAAATAACCTGAATTAAAAGGATAAGGTTCCCAGACAGATTGATATCTCTGATCTTTTAGAACCTGTTTCACTTTCAAGGCTCGTGCCTTCAAGATATTAAATTTTTCCTGTTTTTGGGAATCATATACTTTGGATCTGAACGTCTTAAGCATAATCTCCTGGCTTAGATGAGATACATTTGAGATGGAACCTCTGACTGCACCCGCTGTCTTTCTTTCCAGGGCGTCATAGATCTTTTCTGAAACACTATTAAAGGCAGCGCCATAAGTGATAAATCCAACTCTTAATCCCCAAACATAATCTTCCTTGGTAGATCCATCCAATTTTATAGCAAGTAATCTTGGGTCTCGTCCCATCATACGGGCAAAAACTGATTCTTTAAGAACAGATTCATCATAAAAAAGACCAAAATAGGCATCATCAGTAATAGCCAGCACATTGGTGCCCTCCCGAGATATTTCAACCAGGATTTCAACAATTTTATCAGCCTCTTCAGGCGTCACAGAATAGCCTGTGGGATTATTTGGGAAATTCAGGATAACAATTATTTTGTCATGATTTTTAGACTCTTCCCGCACACAGGACCGAAAAGCATCCAGATTGAATTCACCTGCTTCATTAAATAATTCATAATTGACGATCTGAGCGCCTCTCCGGACAGAAAAAATCAGGTTATAATTACCCCACATCTTGTCAGGCAAAATGATCACATCACCTGGATTCACCCACATATCAGCGACCACACTAAGCCCATGGGTAATAGCATTGGTTACAACAGGCATGCTGATTTGCTTGTCGGCAAGAGAAGGATTTTTTGTGAAGATAGCTGACTTCCAATTCTGCCGAAGGGGCATAATGCCAAAGGATGGAGCATATGTAAGAGCTTCCTGGGGTTCAAGGTTATTGAGCATGTCCATTATTGGAGATAAATACATTGTTTGGCCATCTTCAGTCGCCATACCAATAGTGGCATTAAATTTATGGGCATTTTCTTTGGCCTCAGCGCTCTGAGAAAGGATCCCTTTTGGAAAAAACAGGTCTTTTCCCACATCAGACAACATTTCGTAGATATAGACATTTTCTTCTTTAATGACCTTATTTAGTTCTTTTGCAAGTGGATTCATTTGATTTTCCTTGTTTTCGTTCAGGCACTATTTAGATTATAAGCCAAATCAGGGTTTCTCCAGCAAATTTGCCAATTTTTCTCCAGTGTTTAATTTGGTCAGCTAAAGATCCGGATCAATTTTGCTAAATATCCTTGCTTCCCATAACAACTCGTCAGAAGATCTTGAATACCATATAAAATAACAATGTGCAGTATTTTATTGCTGTTATACAAGATAATTATTTTTTATTTGAAGGCGAACACTTCAAATAATGTGCTTCCTGCCATAAGCTGGATGGAATCTATAGCTCGTAGCAGATTAATTGATGCTTACCAAAATGGACAACGCATGGTATTCTATCCAATAAACAAATATTTTGGTATCAATTTATTTGCTATGAGCTATAAGTGGGTATCATTACAGTTTTCATTAATATAAAGATTTTGCACCTTTGTAATTGATGAATGGGAAATTTTTTCCAGTTTAACAATAGATCTCGCTTTTCCATAATAAGGATTTAGAACCATTCCAAAATGCCATTATAGTTTATTCTTGAAGTAATAAAAACAGGAAGCAAAAAAATGGATACTAATTATATCTCAACAGTTTTTTTTACACTTTTTGTTATTGTGGACCCTTTAGGATCAATCCCGATCTTTATTTCTTATCTTGCCAGTTATGATGAGAAAAAACGGCGTGTCATTATATTAAAAACAGTGGCGACCGCGAGCTCTGTCTCGATTATGTTTATATTATTTGGGAAAATCTTTCTTGACTTCCTTGGAATTACGCCTGCTTCTTTTATAATTGCAGGGGGTATTCTGTTATTTATGATCTCAATTGAGATGTTATTTGCAGGATCATCACGAACAAAATTAACCAAAGATGATGTTCCTTTGGAGGATAGTGATATTTCAGTTTTTCCTTTAGCAATTCCTTTGCTTTGCGGGCCTGGCAACATAGCCGCATTACTAATGTTCAGCGCTCAGGCTGATGGTAATATATATATGTTAATGACAGTTCTTGTTATCTCAATCCTTATATTTATTATCGCATCCGTAGTCATGTTCTTCTCTGTTTATATTGAAACCTTTTTAAGCGCTACCGGGGTATCTGTATTACAACGAATTACGGGCCTGGTTCTTTCAGCGATGTCAGTACAGTTCATCATAAATGGATTAAAGCAGATTGATTTTTTACCAAAAATTTAATACCTTTTCGGCATCCTTAACACAGGTCAGAGGAAAGAGGTTCTTTGAAAACATACAAATTTTTTCAAAAATCGCCATTAAAGGCTTACAATGGTTGTAATCTTGCAGTTAATTACTATATTATAGTATAATTATTATTTTATAATGGTTCTTAATAAAAAAAATTAAGTTCAACCAGATGCCCTAATAATACCTGCTGACTAATTTGTCGGTGAGGATCTGTTACGAAATGAGATATAAAATGTGATACTTATTTCGTGACAGATCCTTAGCTTATGTTTTCGGATTATATTAATCTGCCAGAAAATATTGCCAGCCATGATCCAAGTATTATGTTTGGCTTTTTTTATCCTTTTTAAGGATATTCAGCAACAAGATGGAGTAATTATGGAAAATGAAAAAGGAGTCACGGTCGAAATTGATGAAAGAGAAGGTGGGGGAAAGATCCCTGATCAGAAAGAACTGGAAAAGGAATTAAGCGATTACCTCTCTAAAAAATATGGCGGCCGGGTCAAGATCATTTCACCCCTTATGATTCCAAAAATTGAGAAGGACGAATCAGAAGATGATGGGTTATTGGATAATCCGGGGCCAATTGCCGAATTCAGCCTTTTCCCAGAGGAATTAGAATCCTATCTGGATAGCTTTATAGTCAAGCAGACTCAAGCTAAAGCAGTGTTAAGCACCAAGATTTGTACCCATTTTAATCGAATCAAACATCTCCAAAAGACATCTGTGAAAAAAAATTCATCGCGGGTTGGCATGATTAAAAATAATGTGCTCATGATAGGGCCTACAGGGGTTGGAAAAACCTATATTATTAAATTAATCGCGCAGAAATTGGGGGTTCCTTTTGTAAAGGGGGATGCTACCAAGTTCAGTGAAACCGGCTATGTGGGCGGCGATGTGGAAGACTTGATCCGGGATTTGGTTCATGATGCCAATGATGACATAAGCCTTGCTGAGAATGGAATTATCTATATTGATGAAATTGATAAAATTGCTTCATCGCATAATTTGATTGGTCATGATATATCTCGCACAGGGGTACAGAGGGCGTTGCTTAAACCGATGGAGGAAACGGACATTGATCTTAAAGTTCCCCATGATCCTATTTCTCAAATTCAGGCCATTGAGCATTTCCGCAGGACAGGGAAAAAAGAAAAAAAAGTCGTTAACACCAAAAATACCCTTTTTATTATGAGCGGAGCTTTTGGTGAATTGGCAAAAATTATCAAAAAGCGTCTTCAAAATCAGGGCATAGGCTTTGAGGCTGATGTGAGCTCTGCTGAAGTACCATGGGAGATTCTTAAAGAGGTAACCGCCCAGGATTTAAACGCCTTTGGATTTGAATCCGAGTTTGTTGGCCGCCTGCCGGTTGTCGTAGTCTTTGATGAATTAAAAAAAGAGGATCTGCTTGAGATTTTATCCAATCCCAATAATCCTATTATAATCAGCAAGCGTTTGGATTTCAGAGCTTATGGGATAGATATAAAGTTTGAAAAGTCTGCCCTGGAAATGATTGCCGGTATGGCCGCCGCTGAAAAAACTGGGGCTCGTGGACTGGTTAGCGTTATAGAAAAAGTATTAATTCCTTTTGAAAAAAAATTGCCCTCAACCGATATTAAGAGCTTTTTAGTAACTCAGGAAGTAGTTGAGGATCCGGAAGGTCAGCTGACATTGCTTTTAAAAGATCCTTTGAACTCCGAAATGTTGAATCGCTATGAAAAGGCCAAAATTAAAGAGGCTGAAAATATTATTGCCTATCTCTTCACAAAGGAAGATGAATTTGTAAAACAATCAGGCCTTAAAATCTATCCTAGACGTTTGGAACTGATTACTGACTTGTATTTGGCAAATATAATGGATATTAATATGGCCTTTGATGATTTTATAGGCATGCATGAAAATGTAAAAGAACAGGAAGGCTCCCTTGAGGAAAAACATGGCGTGAAAATTTCCTTTGATGATAGCGCAGTTGATGAGATTATCCATCAAGCCATTCAGTTAGATAAAGATGCAGGAGAACTTGCTCTTGAAAAAATCAAAAAGCTTCAGTATGGTCTTAACCTGATTAAAGATAGGGCTGATATTGATGAATTTGTTATAAACGCGGAGGCTATCATCAATATGGAAAGTTTTGTGAATAATTTTATTAAACAATATTATGTACATGAATATGAATCGGATTGATATAAAATGATTGGAATATCTAAACTTTATTGCGGGACTGTAGAACCATCGGATGCATTGAGATATAGCCGCAATTCCGGACAATTGCCATCTCATTTACTCCAGTTTTCCAAAGATAAAAAACCAGTTGTAGTCTGGAACATAACGCAGGCCTGCAATTTAAAATGTGTACATTGTTATGCCAGGGCCAATAAAAATCCCCATAAAAAAGAGCTGACCCATAAACAGGGACTGAGATTAATTGATGATCTGGCAGCCTTTGGGTCTCCGGTCTTGCTTTTTTCCGGAGGAGAACCCCTGATGCGGCCGGATCTGATTGAATTGGCAAGCTATGCCGTTAAAAAAGGTATGCGAGCAGTTATCTCTACTAACGGAACCCTGATTACGCCTGAAAAAGCAGATCAGTTAAAAAATATTGGGTTATCTTATGTTGGTGTCAGCCTTGATGGCATGGAGACTATTAATGATCGTTTCAGAGGCCAAAAAGGGGCATTTAAGGCAGCTATGGAAGGCATTGCCAACTGCCAGTCTGTAGGTCTGAAAGTAGGACTCAGGTTCACTATTAATCGAATTAATCTCAAAGAGATACCAAGGATATTTGATTTACTTAAAGAGCATGAAATTCCAAGGGTATGCTTTTATCATCTGGTCTATTCCGGACGTGGTTCAAACCTCATAGCCGAAGATCTTGATCACCATCAAACCCGTCAGGCAGTGGATCTTATAATAGACAGGACCATGGATTTATATATGCAGGGAATCTCCAAAGAAGTCTTAACCGTTGATAATCATGCCGATGGTCCATATGTTTATCTGCGTATGTTAAAAGAGAAAAACCCAAAGGCCCCTGATGTTCTTGATCTTCTGAAAATGAATGAAGGCAATAATTCCGGTCGTGGTTTTGGTTGTATTAGCTGGGACGGGTCTGTACACGCAGATCAGTTTTGGCGTCATTACAGTTTTGGAAATATCCTCGAAAGGCCATTTAGCGAAATCTGGACTGATCTTTCCAACCCCCTGATGGCCAAGCTTAAAAATAAAAAGAAATATATGAAAGGACGATGCGCCGATTGTCGCTGGCTGGATATCTGCGGTGGAAATTTCAGGGTAAGAGCCGAAGCCGTAAGCGGTGATGTCTGGGCGCCTGATCCTGCCTGTTATTTGACTGATAGTGAGATTTCTTCCTAGGAGGAGCCTGCCCGAATTACTATTCTCGGACAGGCCCTATAAATAACTTCCCTTATATGCTTTATTATGTGGCCATCCAGGAAAAAGCAAATTATTTTTCTATGAGTTCATTATGATTATACGACCAAGAAGATTAAGAAAGACCCCTGCTATAAGAGCCATGGTCAGGGAGACAGATCTTTCTGTGAAAGATTTTATAGCTCCCCTCTTTGTTAAACCCGGAAAAGGTCTAAAAGATCCGATTAAATCTATGCCCGGCCAATACCAGTTTTCATTGGATATGCTTGTAAAAGAGGTAAAGGAATTATGGACACTGGGGATCCTCTCTGTTATCCTTTTTGGCTTACCTGATAAAAAGGATTCCATGGGCAGCAGGTCATGGGCTGAAGACGGAATTGTACAACTGGCAATTCAGGTAATTAAGAAACATGTCCCGGATATGCTGGTGGTCACTGATGTCTGCCTTTGCGAATATACTGATCATGGCCACTGTGGCTTGATCAAGCATAATGAGGTGGATAATGATGCGACACTGGACTTGCTTGCCATGCAAGCAGTTTCCCATGCAAGAGCTGGCGCTGATATAGTCGCACCTTCTGATATGATGGATGGACGTGTGGAGGCCATAAGAAATGCTTTGGATGCTAATAATTATCAAAATACAGGAATCCTTTCCTATGCAGTAAAATATGCCTCTGCCTTTTATGGCCCCTTTCGTGATGCGGCTGATTCTGCACCTCAATATGGAGATCGAAAAGGTTATCAGATGGATCCTGCCAATGCGCTGGAAGCCTTGAAAGAGGCCCGGCTGGATCTGGAAGAAGGTGCTGACATGATCATGGTCAAACCTGCCCTTCCCTATCTGGATATTATCAGAAGGGTTAGAGAAATAAGTGAGGTACCTCTGGCAGCCTATAATGTAAGCGGCGAATATGCAATGTTGAAGGCAGCTCAAATAAAGGGATGGATTGATGGCGAAAAGGCCATGCTGGAAATGCTCCTCTGTATAAAAAGGGCTGGCGCGGATATAATCCTGACCTATTTTGCCAAAGAAGCAGCCATAACACTACAATCTTAAAGATTTTACAATGAATACAGCAATGAATAAAATGCAGCTCAGGCTTGTGGCCTGGGAAGTAACCAGAAAATGTAATCTAAACTGTGTCCACTGCAGGGCCGGGTCCGAGCAGGGTCCTTATCCTGGCGAATTGGATCATAAAAAGAGCCTTGAAGTTCTGGATCAAATCAGGGAAGTGGGAACTCCGATAGTCATTTTAACCGGCGGGGAGCCACTTTTGAGAAATGATGTTCTGGATTTGGCAAAGTATGGCACTAACCTGGGCCTGCGTATGGTTATGGCCACTAATGGGACACTTTTGACCCCTGAGATCATAGAAGATATGCTTGTTTCAGGTATAAAACGTGTCAGCATCTCACTGGATGGAGCCAATAGTGACGACCATGATGCCTTTCGAAAAGTTCAGGGGGCCTTTGACAAAAGCCTGGAAGGCATCCAATTATTAAGGAACGCCGGGCTTGAGTTCCAAATTAATACAACCATTACCCGTCATAATTCACATCTTATTCAAGATATACTGGGCCTGGCAGTTAGCCTTGGAGCAGTGGCCCATCATATTTTTCTGCTTGTACCAACAGGTCGGGCCAGGGAGATGGTAAACCAGGAAATAGAAGCTCTTGAATATGAAAAACTATTAAAGTGGTTTTACAATATGCGGGATAAAACCTCTTTACATCTAAAGGCCACCTGCGCGCCTCATTATTATCGGATAATGCGTCAGGAGGCCAGTGCCAAAGGAGAAGAAGTTAATTTTAAAACCTACGGCCTGGACGGGGTTACACGGGGCTGCCTGGGCGGTACCGGGTTTTGTTTTATCTCTCACCAGGGCATTATTCAGCCCTGTGGTTATTTGGAACTAAATTGCGGAGATTTAAATAAAGCTTCTTTTCAGAACATTTGGCATGATTCGGAGATATTTAATAAGCTAAGAGACTTTAAGGCCTATCAGGGAAAATGTGGCAGATGCAAATACATTCGTTTTTGTGGCGGCTGCAGGGCTCGAGCCTATGAGGCTACAGGAAATTATATGGCAGAGGAGCCTCTTTGTACCTACCAACCATGATAGCCGATCTGCTGGTTCCATTCGGCAGTGTAAAGGACGCTATCTACGCTGTCCCGAAGATCATGACGGAGAGCAAAATCCTCCCGGTTGCAGTGGAGTTCATCGATAGACTTTCTGTTCATTATTGTTCGGAATACACTAACTCAGATCTCCCGTATCAACAGGATGCGGACGCTTATCTCATCGTGCAACTAGATGGAAAGACAAAGGAAGACTTGCAAGATACCTACGAGAAGGCTGGAAACACATGCCTTAAGAATGGTGCACTGGAGGTATTTGTTGCGGACAACAAGTTTGCCTCGGAGAGGATTTGGAACATGCGGCGAAACCGGCTTGAAGCACTGAAGGCAGCCGATCCATATGTGAGCACAGGGGATGTTGTTGTCCCGCTCTCGGAGATTCCTCAAATAATGGAGAAGATTAGCAAAATCTCAAAGGCATATGGTGTTCAGATTCCCTGTGCTGGGCACGCTGCGGATGGGAACATTC
>DAOWOF010000214.1 GCA_030642205.1 Desulfobacteraceae bacterium
TGAGCCTCTTTTTTGTTGATCAGGATATGCTCATTTTACACCTTAAGCAACTGTCCAGTCTTTGGGGAGTATTATAACCCAAAGAGCTCGTTTGTCTCCCAACATCTCTAACTCAGAAAGGTACCAGTTACTTTATTTTTATGTAAACCCTTAATTTATTGACTGAAACAATTCAAAGAGTTAACCTTTATAAAATAATACTATAATAATTTTTTACAAAACAGCATTACTTCTGACATCTTGCAGGCCTTAAGAAAGCAGGTAACTTCTCAATAAATTCAGGATAAATTCAATCATCGACTACATTAAAGTCGCTGACCGGTGATGAGATTCAAATAACTTGCTTGTTTAAGCGCCCAATACATTTGATTTAACATAAGGTTTAATAGGCACTATCGTTTTCAGGAAACCTTTGCAAGGCCTTCCCTTTCGAAGTCTGCACTTATCTGCCCAATTTTGGCGTTATGCTCAAATTTTAATCCTCTAAATGCTTAATGTATTCAAAGTGGTTAAAATTTTTGTCTTCCTTGAACGAAAAAGAAATTGAACCTTTTTTCAAAGGTTTCTTTATGCCGGCATCCTTGACAAAGCAATGCTGATTCATTTTATATTCCTATACAAAAATTTGTTTTTTGGAGCAAAAAAATGCTAAAGGTCATCCCTTTAGGAGGCTTAGGTGAGGTAGGGCTTAATATGATGGTCCTGGAGTATGAAGATAATATCATAATTATTGATGCAGGTCTCATGTTTCCCGAGGACTATATGCTGGGAATTGATTTTGTAATCCCTGATTTCAAATATCTCAAAGAAAGGAAAGACATAATTAAGGCTATAATCCTGACTCATGGGCATGAAGACCATATTGGTGCCATGCCATTTTTTTTAATGGAGTTTTCCGTCCCTGTCTTTGCGACAAGCTTTACCTTAGCACTTTTAAAAGAGAAAATTAAAGAACACAAAATCGCGAATCTTCCTCATTTTCAAAAAATAAAACCTGGAGATATAACTGATCTCGGTCCCTTTAAGATTGAATATATTAGTGTAAATCACAGTATTGTGGATGGAGTTGCTTTGGCTGTCAAGACTCCTGAAGGAGTTATAATTCACTCTGGAGATTTTAAGATAGATCCTACGCCAATTGATAATCAGTATACCGACCTGGATCGCTTTGCTGACTTTGGTGAAAAGGGAGTTCTGTGTCTTTTTTCAGATTCTACAAATGCTGAAAAAGAAGGTTCTACAATTAGTGAAAAAGAGATACAGAAGACGATCGAGACCTACTTTCAATCATCTCAAGGCAGGATTATTATTGCCAGTTTTGCTTCAAATATATCACGGATACAACTGGTTGTTACTTTAGCTCACAAATATAAACGTAAAGTACTTTTTAATGGAAAAAGTATGATAACCAACGTTAATCTGGCCAAAAAAGAGGGGTTTATAAAAATTGATGAGGGTATGGAAATTATGGAACATCAGATAAATCAGTTTCCAGATCATCAGATTACCATAATTACAACCGGCAGCCAGGGAGAACCTATGTCTGCCTTGACCAGGATTGCCCATGGAAATCATAAAAGCATAAAAATTAGAAAGGGAGATACAATTATCCTCTCTTCACGTTTTATTCCAGGCAATGAAAAAGCCATTACATCCCTCATTAACAATCTCTACCGAATGGGAGGAGAAGTTATTTATGAAAAAATATCAGATATTCATACATCCGGCCATGCGAAAAGAGATGAATTAAAGATCCTTTTTAATTTAGTCAAGCCTCGTTTTTTTATTCCAATTCATGGTGAATATCGTCATCTTATCAATCATGTTCGACTGATAACGGAAATGAATTTTCCCGAAAACAGGGTGATGATTGCGGAAAATAGTGATATTATATGTTTTAAAAATCAGGATATGTGGAGAGAAGGGACAGCTGATACCGGTCGTGTTATGGTGGATGGAAAGGGTATCGGAGATGTCAGAGGAATCGTATTAGGAGATAGACAACGACTTAGCGAGCATGGCATGGTAATTGTATTCCTGTCATTGGATACACAATCGGGAAACATTGCTTATGGGCCTGATATAATCTCAAGAGGATTTGTTTTTGAAGATATAGGACAATTTATCCTTGAAGATGCCAAGTGTCTGATTCTGGAAATATTGGATGAAATGGAGGTTCCTTTATCCCTTGAATTATTAGCCCTAAAAACAAATATCCAGAAACGCCTGAAGCGCTTTTTTTATAATGTCATCCAGAGGAGTCCTCTAATATTGCCAATTATCATCCCTGTACAGGAAAACCAACAGAGCTTAAGGTAAGGTATAAATCTTTTATAATTATCTGAAAACCTATATACTTACGGGGAAACGAGATTTGAACGATGAATCACAACTAGCTGACAATACAGATAAATCTCCCAAAAGAGAAATTAAGACAATCCTGCTTCTCTTTATGGCGACTCTTTTTGGTGGCAGCCTTATATCATTTCATCCTGATGACCAGATATTCTGGAATATAACCGGATCACCAGTTGAGGCACATAACCTTTTCGGTTCAATAGGATCCCATATTGCAGGATGCTCCTTTTTTTTCCTTGGCCTGTCATCATTCTGGCTGGTGATCTTTTCCTTGACATCGGCCTTCTTGACCTTTAAGGGCCAGCGTTTATCATCCCCTGTTAAAAGCATTTTGACCTCCTTTGTCCTTATTACCTCATCGGCAGCGATAATCAGTCTAAATTCTCCAGAGCCTTTCAATTACAGGGGAGGAGAAATTATTGCAGGTGGTATCCTTGGCATTTCCCTGGCCGGTTATACTAAAGCCCATCTTAATATTTTTGGCGCCTATGTTTTACTGACAACAGTTCTTTTGATATCATTTTTCTTTCTTACCAATCTTTCCTTGGACCTCCTTATTGCAAAATTTTTACAATTGATCATTAATCTTCTAAGATTTCTGAAAAGAATCTTTGATATAAGAAAACTTATACCCCCTTATAATTTTAAATCAAAGATCACAAAGAAAAAAATTAAGCCTGAACACAAGGCCAGGATAAAAAGACATGTTTCCCAAAAACCTGCCCAGATAAAGTTTAAAGCCTTGCCTTTAATTGATACTACAGATAATTTTCAACTTCCTTCCCTGGATCTGTTAAAGGATCCGCCGCCAAGATCAGATATAGATAACCAATGGGAAGAACTAAAAAAAAATGCCCGGCTTTTGGAAGCGAAACTTAATGATTTTGGTATTAAGGGGAATGTCATTGAAATCCTGCCAGGGCCTGTGGTCACAATGTATGATTACAAACCTGCCCCTGGTATTAAAATCAGCAAAGTAGCCGGATTGGCTGATGATCTTGCCATGATACTCAAGGCGCCCAGCATCAGAATTGTTACGAATAACCCGGGCAATACCGCCATTGGCATTGAGATACCCAATGGGCACAGGGAGATGGTATACCTGAAAGAGGTACTGGGTTCTTCGGCTTATAAAAATTTTCAATTCAGACTACCCATAACGCTAGGCAAAAACATTACAGGCGAGCCTGTTATCGCAGACCTGACAAAAATGCCACACCTTTTAGTCGCCGGAGCTACAGGGACAGGAAAAAGCGTTTCCATCAATACAATGATAAATAGTCTCTTATTTAAAGTATCTCCCAGTATGGCCCGTTTTCTGCTTATTGATCCCAAGAGAATTGAATTATCCATTTATCATGATATTCCGCACCTTCTTCACCCTGTGGTAATTTCTCCAAAAGAAGCAACCAAGGCCCTTCGCTGGACAGTAGCAGAGATGGAAAGACGTTATATGCTTCTTTCTGACGGAGGATCTCGTAATCTGGAGGCCTATAATCAAAAAATTCTTAAAAAGAATAAGAATCATTCCTCTGGAGATCCCCGGGAAATAAAAAAAACATTGCCTTATATCATCCTAGTAATTGATGAGCTGGCAGATCTAATGATGGCATCTTCAAAAGAGGTCGAAGAATCTATTACCAGATTGGCTCAAATGGCACGTGCGGCTGGTATTCATCTGATTATTGCTACTCAGCGCCCATCTGTGGATGTCCTTACAGGATTAATCAAGGCCAATTTTCCGACCAGAATTTCATTTCAGGTTTCATCAA
>DAOWOF010000100.1 GCA_030642205.1 Desulfobacteraceae bacterium
CCCACATTTGATAGATCTGGCTGCAGAAGCCAAAGTTTTTAATTTTTAAAATAGTGTTTATCTATTTTGCTTTCTATGGAATAAAAGTTTTTGGAGGATTAAGGGACGTTCCTTGATATGTTGATTACTGGTAGCTTTAGGACGTCCCTAAACCCTTCAACCCACAGGTATAAATAGCGGTTGAAACTGCTTGGGCAGTAAAAAAACTTTTCAGGTATTGTAAGGTTTTTCCTTCTAACCCCGCTTTGTGCTAAAGCAATACCAGGCCTTAAGTTTTTGGACAAATATACGTATAGTGGTCATGCGGCAAAAGCGATAAAGGCCAAATCTCCTATTGTCTTCTATTTGAAAAATAGGCCAATATAAGAGGACATACGTCCCCTTATCGCTTTATCACGGAATAAGCTAAATAATGGCATTAAAAAAGTCTTATCTACTATATGATTTCAACCTTAACAAAATCACTTTGTAGACAAGACTCTTTTACACTATTCTTTTGTTATCTTCCTATTCTTTCAAACTGGGGTGTTGACCCAACATAATCAACAAACGCTGCTTGACTATGCCGCTCAAGATTTCCCAAGCGTTGAGAAACCGTATAAACCTGCAACCCTGTTTGCATGGCAATATCCTTGACTGCCCTTGGACCATCACTAAGGGCTTCGAGGATCAGCCCATCATGATATTCCTCCTCTATTACAGTGAGCAGGACTTTTTGATAATCATCCTCTTTCAAGATCTCGTTATAAACATTACCTTCTTTGGTTAGTTTAGTCTCCATTCCTAACATCCAGCGTATACGCCGTGTAGAAAGGGCTGTTGCCACCGCAGTCAGCGGCATCTTGAATTCAGCAGGATCAAAGGCGCCCATCTCCTGTATTACATCGCTGTATTCCTTCACGTAATCGGCAAATAACTGGCCTTCGGCAGCGCTTACCCAACGCAGACACATCCTGTCCCGTCCAATTTCGGATAGCTCTAACAGGTTCCCAACGGCTTGCATTGCTTTAGAAGCATGAACATTACCAGACTGGTAATGGCATTCACCAATATGTCATCCTGCAACCATAACGCCATCAAATCCGCTTTCTAATCCTTTTATCACCCAAAGTGGGTCAACACGACCGGAACACATAGTCCTGATAACTCTTATAGAGGGCGGATACTGGATCCTTGAAACGCCTGCCAGATCAGCGCCGGCATAGGCACACCAATTACAAAGGAATGCCAGGATTTTAGGTTCGAAGTCATTTTTCATTTTGTCTCTCCTTTCCTGTACTTCCTGAATTTGTTAAATTTAAGAAAAATATCATTTTTTTCCTTATTATCTTTTTGGTGAAAAAAAGGTATTAACGAGCTTCTCCCAACCAATTTCAGGAAAATTATCGCAGATATCAAAGACAGCTTTATCATCAGTAGCTGCCAATTTTTCAAATTCAGGGCCTAATAAATCTAAGAGTTTTTTATTTTCCTCTTCTAGCCATTGATAGCTTTGCTCTTTAAAAAACAGCTCTTTAAGATCTCTTTTTAGGGCCAGAGGCTCAAGGGCGAAGAGCCATCCTTCCTTGTAAGGATCATCATAAAGAAGCTCCGGATTATTCAAGACTTTATGATTAATGGAAAAAACCTTGCCGGTTATGGGCACCTGGATCATAGCTTTATGGCCATTTCGTTTCAGGACTAATCCTGTGGTATTTTTTCTTAAGGCCGCGCCTTCTTTTGGGAGCTCAAACTCCTCCATGGGTCCTAAAATCTTAAGCAAGAAGTCATCAATACCAATTTTGACTCTGCCTCCCTTTTCCATTTTTACCCAACTATGGCCGGCATGATAATAGTAATCATCAGAGACCTGAAAACCCGATATGGAGGTCCTTCCCGGTTTTTTAGCTGCAATTATCTGTTTTTTCTCCTCCATGGCATTTTTGCCACCTGCGTTTATGGCTGCTATAATTTGGTGATCCCTGAAGTGCTGCATATCAATAGCCTGCTGAGGACATGCGGCAGCACATACTCCACAGCCTTTACAAAGGGCGGAAATGTTTTCTGCCTTAAAGCCTTCTCCCGGGACTTGCACAACATGGATAGCTCCATAAGGGCAGATTGTTTCACAGAGGCCGCATCCAATACATTTATCCTGATTAACAACAGAAATAATGGGTTCTACTTCCACATATTCCATGGCCAGCATATTCGCCGCGCGTTCAGCGGCAGCCTGGGCCTGGGCAATGGATTCCTCAACAGGCTTGGGATAATGAGACAATCCACATATAAATACACCATCTGTGGAACAATCAACAGGACGTAATTTCATATGAGCTTCCATAAAAAATCCGTCTTCATTAAGCGGAACTTTGAAAAGTCTGGATAATTGATCCTGGCCTTCTGCGATAATAGCGGTCGCCAGATTAAGATAATCAACCTTTATTTCAAGGTCGGTTCCTAATATATGATCTTTGATGAGTATCTCTATTTTTTCTTTGCCATCAACCATACACTTTTTAACCTTGGGCTTTTCTTCCAGGGAATAGCGGATGAACAGGACTCCCAGCTTACGGGCCTTTGTATACAGGACTTCCCTTTGGCCATAGGTGCGTAAATCACGGTAAAGGATGTATACATCAAGATCCGGTTTTCTGGTTTTTAAGGATATTGCCTGTTGAACAGAAGAGGTGCAGCATATTTTGGAACAATATGGACGTTCCGGCTCTCGTGAACCAACACATTGGATAAAAGCAACTGCCTTGGCCTGCTCCAGCTTCTCAGGGTCTTTATTGAAATTATCCAGCAATTCATGCCAGCGTGTAACCCTGTCACTTTGACCGTAGAGATATTCCTTAGGTTTATAAGGCTTAGCTCCGCTGGCCAGGACAGCAACGCCATGCTCCAATTCGCGTTGAGAACCATCAATTTGAACTATGGACTTAAAATTACCTACAAAACCACTTACTTCAATCAGCCTGGCATTAAGCAGAATTTCTATTTTTTTATTATTTTGCAGGCTTAACTTCAAGTTTTTTATATATTCCTTAACATCTTCATCCTGCCAGGTTTTATCGATATTTAATCCTTGTCCTCCTAACTCTTGTTTCTGCTCAATCAAATAGGTTTGAAACCCCTGTTCAGCCATATTTAATGCTGCGTTCATACCAGCAATACCACCGCCAACAACTACACCTGCCTTGTTCATAGGCATGCGTAATTTTGCAAGAGGTTCTGAAAAAGTAACTTTTGATACAGCCATACGGACCAGATCTTTTGCCTTTTGAGTCGCCTCTTTCGGCTTATCCTGATGCACCCAGGCATCCTGATCTCGGATGTTTGTGAATTCAAGAAGATAGCGGTTCAAGCCTGCTGCTTGAATAGTTTCCTGAAAAAGGGGTTCATGTGTCCTGGGCGAGCAAGCAGCCACAACGACCCGATTTAATTTTTCCTTCTTAACGGTGTCTCTGATAAGTTCCTGAGTATCCTGACTGCAAGAAAACATATTATCAGCAGTATAGACAACCCCGGGAAGAGTCCCTGCATAGTCCCGAACATCAGGGACATCGACAATGCTTCCGATATTGATTCCGCAATGACAAACAAAAACTCCAATCCTCAGATTATCATTATCAATCGGTTCCTCATCAGGATAGACCTTCTCCTGGATAAGTGTGTTGCGGGCGTCACAGAGCAGAGCAGCAGAGGCTGAGGAAGCAGCTGAGGCCTCCATAACAGATTGAGGTATATCCTTTGGACCGCCAAATGCCCCGCAAACAAAGATGCCCGGGCGGGATGTGGCCACGGGACTAAAACAGCTTGCAGCTGCAAATCCGTCCTTGTCCAGCTCAATCCCAAGATTAGCTGCCATGGAAGAAACATCTTTTGAAATAGTTATTCCCACCGAAAGAACTACCAGATCAAAGATCTCACTTTGCATATTGCCTTCTTCATCCACATATATCAGCTTCAGATCTTTAGACCCATCTCTAATTTCTGCCAGACTATGGATACGTGAACGTATAAATCGCACGCCTTTTTCATCTTTAGCCCGGTTATAATATCTATCAAATTCTTTTCCATGTGTGCGCATATCCATATAAAAAATGGCTGTATCCAATTGTTTATCTGCGTGTTCTTTGGCAATTACAGCTTCTTTAATACTGTACATGCAACAAATTCCGGAGCAATAATCATGAGAATCCGCATGAGTATCGCGGGAACCAACACATTGGAGCCAGGCAATTTTTTCAACATTTTTCCCATCTAAAGGACGAACCATATGCCCCTCAAAAGGCCCTGAAGCGCTTAGAATACGCTCAAATTCCATGCTGGTGATTACATTGGCAAAGTCATTATAGCCATAAGCATTAGATGGAACCGGATCATAAGGCTGATAGCCAGGTGATAGTATAACCGACCCAACCTCAAGCTGATAAGTCTTTTCCTTTTGAGAAAAATCAATGGCATCTGCCGGACAAAATTTCTCACAAGCACGGCATTTACCCTTTTCAAAATATATACAATTAGCCTCATCAATCACATATTTAAGAGGCACTGCCTGGGCGTATTGAACATAAATTGCCTTCCGTTTATTCAGATTTTGATTATATTTGTCATCAACTTTGCGCGGGCATTTTGTGGCGCAAACTCCGCAGGCAATACATTTATCCATATCCACATAACGCGGACGTTCCTTTACCGTAACAGTAAAATTTCCTGCATCGCCTTCAATTTTTTCAACATCTGACATGGTGATCAGATTAATATTTAAATGCCGGCCGATCTCGACCAGTTTAGGTGAAATAATTCACATTGCGCAGTCATTGGTAGGAAATGTTTTATCCAGTTCACTCATTACCCCGCCAATGGCAGCTGATTTTTCCACTATATGAACAAAATAGCCGGAATCTGCAAGGTCCAGGGCTGCCTGCATACCAGCAATCCCTCCGCCTACAATCATAACTGAGCCTATGGATTCATTAATCATAAGTCTCTCCTTTAATCTTGAATTCTTCACAGAATTAATTTTCATCAATCAGATACTCAAATTAAGTCACTATTTTGCCTCTGCATGGAGAAAACGGACAACCAGTTTATCCCAATCTACCTTTGGAAAATTGCCAAAGATATCTTTCACTGCTCTACCTCCTGTAGCTGCTATTCTTTGTTAGTTGTATGATCAACGGCATACCATAAGCAACATTGATTAGATTTTTTTCTTCACAAATGGCCACTGCTTGTCTAATTCTGCCTCTTCACAGGCCAATTCTATCCTGACTTCCATGCCTTTATCTGAATTTAGAATATGGAGGCTCTTGCAGAGATACAAAAGGATCATATTAAAGCACAACATTTTTGTGCCTGGACTGATAAAGATACACACATTTTGTGTGGTTTCTACAAGAGGCTCTATGGAAATTGGGATTTACCTGGACAATAGCATCTGCTTTTTTTTAAAGCGCTAATAACTTTATTTTTGTTAATTTTGAGAACCCGGTCAGTATCTCGAATACCATTACCTATTGATGGTCATTTCCACAATTTGTTCCTTGACGCCCTGCTCATATGCTCTGTAGCGGTATTTCAGCATGAACGTTTGAGTCGCCAATCTCCAATCTATGTTTTGGCAACGGTAACGTTGTGTGCCAGGGGAATTCCATCCAGATTTCATAATTTTGTCACTGCCACAATTTGGCAGATAATTTTTTAATAAGATGTCAGTTGAATGATATATACATAATATAAATATTTATTCAACAATTATATCTTTAACCCATTGCCAAATGAAGGATGTCATTAACAGAACTTATATGGGCAATAAAATATACTAAGCTGTTTTTCACAGTCTGTTTTGCGATGGAAATGCCAGCTTTCTTAAACTGTAAGGAGGTATCTTATTGGTATCATTAGACATATTTAGTGCAGGTGTTAGCTGTGAAATAAATCTGTGCCTTTCTATCCTCCTGAAGAGGGATTAAAATGGCTACACAAATTAGCAGACTAAAGAGGAATATAGTTAATTAATTCAATAAAACTGAATAGTTAAGCAACTGTTCACAAAAGTTCACCTTTCTTTCAAGCTATTGAGCATATATTCGGCGCTGACCGGCGCCCGGTCAGCGCCGAGATTGAGGCTGTAGAAAAAGACAAAAAAGATTTTCACTTTAATTGAAAATAAAGCTATAATTAAAAGAAGTTAAAGTCCTAAAGAATAGAAAAAAATTGGCAATCTGATTTTAAAAAAATGGTCATAACTGGCCAAATGGGTTACTGGAAGCAGCTTTTTCTACAGACTCGCTCGGCTTAGTAATAATCAGGGTACAAAATTATGTATGAAATAAAACCAATAGGAATAATACATTCACTACATTACTCAATTGAAGATATGCCTATTCAACCCAAAGGAGCATCGGAAGCTGAAGGTTATTTATTAGTTGATGAGAAATATATTGACGGACTTAAAGATATTGAAGGATTTAGCCATATTTATCTTTTATATTACTTTCATAAAGCTAACAGAACAGAAATGCTTGTGACACCTTTTATGGACAAGCAAATAAGAGGTGTCTTTGCTACACGTTCTCCGTTACGTCCTAATCACATTGGGATTTCTATTGTTAAACTAAAAAAAGTCGAGCATAATAAAGTTATCGTTGGAGATATTGACATACTTGATGGAACTCCATTATTGGATATCAAACCATATATAGAAAAATTTGATGCCGTAAAAGAAAGCCGTTCCGGGTGGCTAAAAGCAAGTGATAAAGAAATTAGAAAAAAACGGTCAGATAATAGATTTGGAACAATAAGCTGATATTTTAAATGATTCCGCATACGTCCCGAAGTCCGGATTAAACGGAGAAAAATATATACACTATTTATCCTGTTGTCATGGGAACAAAAATTTTTGATAAAGGCATAATTATGGCAAATTAGATACCACCCCAATTTATTGTTGGTTAATTAAAGGTGGGGAAAAGAACATTTTAATTGATTCAGGGGAAATGTATCTGGTACAATCCGAAGATTGAGAGAAAACCATAGGAGGGAAAATTTTGAACCGCCAATCCAAGTCAAAGCTATGGAAATGGAATTTATTCCTCCACGAACCAATATCGACAGTTATAAGGCATACGATATGATGCTTGTGGTACGGGAAAAAGCTGATTTCATCATTCCTTTATATGGACCAGAATTTGCGGATGGCGCAGCTATTTAATGAGCATGATTTTAAAAACTTTAAAATATTTCAAGGAGGAGATATGAAAGCGATTGTTATCTATTCATCACAAACTAATAATACCAAAAAGGTGGCAGAGGCAGTGGCAACAGAATTAAATTGTGCAATGAAACCTGTGAACGATGTTGGTGATATTGCAGACTATGATACTGTGGCTGTAGGGTTCTGGCTGAAAGCTGGCGCACCAGACCCCTCTACTCAAGATTTATTACCAAAATTATCAGGGAAAAAGGTCTTTTTGTTTGCCACCCATGGAGCTGCTGTGGGAACGCCTCCTGCTGATAATGCTATGGCAAAAGCTAAAGAGTTGGCAAAAGGCGCTGAGATTATCGATACATTTAGTTGCCCTGGTGAAGTAGCAGAAAAGGTAATGGAAATGATTTCTAAAAAAGATCAGAAACCTCCTTGGTTTGGCGCTGCTCACGCTGCTAAAGGTCATCCTGATGTCGATGACATTGCAGCTGTTAAGGCTGCTGTAAAAAAAATGCTGTAAACTGTTTTAAGATAAAGGCTCCTGTTGTGTTTCAGTGTCTTATTCGACAAGCAACTGAATCAGCGAGTGAAGCAGGGCTTTGCCACGCTTCCTGGCATTATGAATAAATTCAAAAAAGCCAGGATATAAAGGGAGTTTTTCTTGTGAAATACCCCGATGAGGCCGAAGCCAGCTTCGCAAAAGAGACCAAAAGCCTTCCATGGTGTTCACATGGACTTCATGAAATCCATCTCCATCGTCATCTCTTGCATACTCTTCCGTCCCATGGTTCACACTCTCGTGC
>DAOWOF010000083.1 GCA_030642205.1 Desulfobacteraceae bacterium
AAGGAACTCCAGGATGGAGAAGAAATCGATTTTCCGATTATTACGGGCATTCATTCAAAAGATCTCCAATCACGTACACAGCTTAATTTGGCATCTCAGGTCTTAAAATCTCTGGAATCAGAAAAGGGCCAGTGGTCTTTGGAAGAATTGTCAGAAATTCATATTAATAAAAATAAAACCGTTTCTTTATATTTTATTCATCTGGGAGCAGAGATAAAAACCAGGGCGGACGATATCCTGGCCAAGCTGGCCAACCTGAATAAAGTTGCTAATCATCTACGCCAGACCAGTACTATCCATGAGGTAAGCAGCATTAATCTAAATTCTCGTAACGGCATCATTGTTACTTTAAATAAAGACAGGGCTCAACTATGATAGTTTCATCACAGTCATGCAAAAAAGGAAGGGTATTAAATGAATAATAATATCATAGTAGGCCTTGATATAGGGACAACTAAAGTATGTGCTGTGGTTGCAGAGAATCGGTCAAATGAACTTGAAATCATTGGATTAGGGAGTCATCCCTCTGTCGGTCTTAGAAAAGGAGAGGTGATAAACATTGAAGAAACAGTAGTATCCATAAAAAAGGCTGTTGAAGAAGCTGGAATCATGGCTGGATGCGATATTAGCGCGGTTTATACTGGTATTGCAGGCGGCCATATTAAAAGCTTTGACAGCTGCGGTATAATTCCCCTTAAAAACAAAGAGGTCACAAAAAAAGACATTGAAAATGTTTTAGAAACGGCCAAGACAGTTCCAATACCGATGGATCAGGAAATTATTCATACTATTACTCAGGATTTTATCCTGGATGGCCATGGCGGAATCAATGCCCCTCTAGGGATGTCAGGTGTCAGGCTGGAGGCCAATGTCCATATTGTTACGGGATCTGTTGTTTCAGCCCAGAATGTTATAAAATGTGTTAACGATGCAGGGCTGGATGTATCTGATATTGTCCTTGAATCTCTGGCCTCCAGTGAGGCAGTCTTATCAGATGAAGATCGTCAACTGGGAACAGCCATGATCGATTTTGGAGGAGGTACCACAGATATGGTAGTCTTTAGCAATGGTGCCATAAATCATTCCTCCGTTCTGGCTTTGGGGGGAGATAACCTTACCTATGATATAGCAGTAGGACTCAAGACATCAATACCCGAAGCGGAAAAGATTAAAATTGAATATGGCAGCGGGTTTTCTTCCATGATTACCAAGGATGAAACAATTGAAGTATTCGGAGTAGGGGGCCATAAGTCTCGTGTCCTCCCAAGACGCATACTTGGCGACATTCTGGAACCACGAGTGGAAGAAATTTTTTCCATTATTCACAAAGACATTCTACTTGGCAAATGCGAAAATCTTATCAAGTCCGGAGTAATTATCACTGGCGGATCAGCAGAACTGCCAGGAATCGTTGAAATGGCCGAACAGGTATTTCATGCGCCAGCCACTATTGGATATCCCAGGGGTATCAGCGGGCTATCTGATATTGTTAATAAGCCAATGTATTCAACTGCGGTCGGTTTGATTATTTATGGAATCAAACAGAGCAAAAAGGATGGGTTCAGAATCAAGGATAAAAACATTTTCTATCGTATTCTGGGCGCGATGAAGGGATGGTTTAGGGAAGTTGTTTAATGCATTCTATAAATATCTAAATGGAGGATCATTATGAAATTTCAATTTGTTAAAGAAGAAAATAAGTACCTTGCAAAAATCAAGGTGATTGGGATAGGTGGAGCTGGAGGTAATGCCATAAACAATATGATCTCATCCCAATTTCAAGGTGTAGATTTTGTCGTAGCCAACACCGACTCTCAGGATTTGGGACGTTCCTTGTGCCCTAATATGCTCCAATTGGGTCCATCCAGCACACAAGGACTTGGAACCGGAGGCAACCCGGAAATAGGATCTCAATCAGCTGAAGAAAGTATAAATGAAATCAAAGAGGCCGTTTCCGAGGCAGATATGATATTTTTAACTGCCGGGATGGGTGGTGGAACCGGAACAGGAGCCTCTCCTGTAATTGCGCACCAATGTAAGGAAAATGCCAAAACAGGAGCTGATAATGATAAGGGAGCCCTTACTGTTGCTGTAGTGACAAAACCATTCTCGTTTGAAGGCAAAAAGCGAATGGAGCGGGCAAATGATGGAATAGAAAAACTAAGAAAAGAAGTTGACAGCCTGATTATCGTGCCGAATGATCGTCTAAGGACATTAGAAGATAAAGGAGCTTCTTTCAAGGAACTGCTTTCAAGGGCAGATGACGTTCTGTTTAAGGCCGTTAAAGGAGTTTCTGATCTGATTATGACCAATGGTTTTATAAATTTGGACTTTGCCGATGTGAAAAATGTAATGAAAATGAAGGGTACAGCTATTATGGGCATAGGCAGGGAAAGCGGCGAAAACCGAGGGATTAAGGCAGCCGAAACAGCAATAAACAGTCCCCTTTTGGAGGACATTTCCATTGAAGGTGCTAAAGGGCTTCTGATAAATATTACTGGCCCTACCGATATGACTATGGACGAGATAGACGAAGCCTGTAATTTCATTAAGGATCAGGTCAATGATGAAGTCGATACCTATTGGGGGGTCGTACTGGATGATGATATGGATGATGAGATTCAGATAACCGTTGTAGCCACCGGGATTGGGAATGATGAACAATCAGATGATCTTGAAAAAGCGAAGGTGGTACGCATCAGGGATATTACACCAGAAGAGGCCTCAAGCGACTGGTCTATTAGATTTGATGGAAAAAACCTTGCAGTTGATGAAAGAGACAGACCTACTTTTGAAAGAAATAGGGACAAGTTAATCAATGAAACTCCCAATGATAAAAGTAGAAGCAATGAGGTCTATAAAAATAAAAAGGGTTTCTTCGGCAAATTCAAGGATTCTCGTGATATCCCAACTTTTCTCAGGGTCAAGGCTGATTAGAAGTCTATTATAAAATCTGGTCGAAATTTACCTGGTATACAGCGCTTCCATTGCTAAAATTCAGATTGCGAAACTAAAAGTTTCATGCCCTGAATTCAGTAAAAGATATGGAAGTCAGGCTGAAATTGGTCTGCGAAGAGGCTGCGCTGGATGAATAGTGGTCATTTGTAAGGAATAAATGCAATCAATGCTGGCTGTGGTATGCCGTTGATCATGCAACCAATACGATACTCGCCTATGTGTGAAGGCAATCGCAACACCTGAAAACTTGGAGTGGTCAAGTAAAAATGGACAGTTTTTTTATGCGGCTATTTTTTTAATAGCCAACCATTTTTATTTAAACTCTCTGGGGTTTATGTTGACAAGATAAGAATGTCTGCGAAAGCTATTATAGAACATCTTAATATAATCAACGATATCTGACCTGGCTTATCGTATTGTTTTGTAGTCATCTGAATAGACTTGTTTTTTTTCAAGGAAGCAAGAAAACTTTTCGCTACAGCATTATCCCAACAGTTCCCCTTGCGGCTCATACTGCTGAGTATTCCATGGCCCTTGATATATTTCCTGAAATCTCTACTACAGTATTGTATGCCATGATCTGAATGGAAAATCAGACCTTTATCCGGCTTCTGGCACCAAACTGCCATTTTTGTCGCTTTAAATTGGGATATATTGATCGACCTTCAACAAAGCGTTTATTTCCAGCTTTTACTATCTTTTAGGGCTTCTTGTGGGCCAGGTTTTTGTTTGGCCTGCTTATTACCTGCCCCATAAACTGGCATTCCACCTAAAAAAACCGTTATAAGAATACCTAACAGCACCATATTTATCCGAATTTCATATTATTTCCCCCTCTTAAATTATTGTAAAATTTGTTTTTTCTTTGGCCCATTCAGAAAAAGACTCATAATAACTGCCATACTTAAAACTATTCCACCTATTAAAAAGGCTATGCTGTAATTACCTGTTACATCATATATCCGGCCTGCTAACGGCGCGCCCAGAGCGCCGACTGAGGTGGCACCAAAAATCAGGATCCCCAAAATGGTACCGGATGATGTAATTCCATAAAATTCCGAGCTCATTTTTATAATTATGGGCAAGGTTCCTCCATATCCCAGACCATATAAAGCCGCAATCAAATAAAAACTTCCCAAAGATTTGAATACAACCAAATTAAATAATAAAATAGCTTGCAGCAATAAACATAATGGAAGCGACATCTTGGTTCCGAATCGATCAGAGAACCCTCCCATGATAATTCTCCCAACAATCCCACTAGCTCCGATTATAGTTACAACAAAGGCTGCTGCTACCTTATCAAAACCGCAATCTATTACATGAGAAACCAGATGAGTCATAATTATTATTACGCCAAATACCAAGGCAATAAAAAGAGATAATAGGATGAAAAATGATGGAGTACGAATTGCCTCCATCACTGAATAATCATGATCCTGATTCAAGTTTTCCTTTATATTTGACTCTGGTTCAGGTTTCATAGGAGGACGTCTTAAAAACATGGCCGCGGGAAAACCAATCACAAGAACTATTAGCCCCATTATAAAAAAAGAGTTTCTCCATCCATAGATATTTATCAGATAACGGATCAAAGGCGGCATCAGGATTTGGCCGACTCCGACCCCTGCCATCACTATTCCCAGTGCGATACCACTTCGAATTGTAAACCACTTGGTAACAGTGGAAATCGGAGGGACATAGGCTCCTCCCATACCAATGCCAACCACAATTCCAAAATATATATACAAAGAAAGAGGCGTAGTAACAGTAGCAATCAGGCAATAGCCAAGCGCAACAAATACAACGCTAATAGCAGCTATCCAGCGAGGTCCATAACGGTCGGAAAGATTTCCCATAATAACACCAAAGAACCCATGGCAAATCATATAAAGTGAGATTACACCAGAGAGCATCATACGACTCCAACCCAGATCTTCCTTCATTGGAATCAAAAATACAGCGTAACAATAATATGTGCCAAACATTATAGAGACAATCACAAAGCCTGCCATGACTATATCCCAGGCTGTATCAAGGCCCGGATCCTGAGCCTCACCTGTATCAGAATCATTAAAACTGGTTGTTTTTTTCTTTAGCAAGGTCCCTGTCTTCAATTGATATCCTTTCTTTGCATTATTTATTGAAAAAAAATCGTTACACAGGAGGTAAACTTTTGCTACACAAAATGATCTCTAACATAAGTCAGGAGGCAATGGAAGAAAGATTGTTACCATCATTCTGCCTTCAAAGCATGATGGTGGCATCCTATTTAGAAAAGAAACAAGATTATGCCATCATCATTATTGACACTCAAAACCTATTCTCCTATACTCCGTAAAATAATGTACTATAAACATATGTAAATGTGGCCTTAGCATTTATCCAGCAGATTGATACCATGGTATTTTCTTGATAAGTTTATACTTGACAGTATTGATTGAAAACGGACATATTTGCTGTGGATTACCATGTACTGTAAACTAAAATAGTAATATCCTTAAAAAGCCTTTAATAAAACACAGTTGGTCAAAATTAAATGAATCTAATTTAAAAGGAGAGGTTATGTCGGAGATACGTTTTGATGGTAGAGTCGCAATTATTACCGGATCAGGAAGAGGTTTAGGCAGGAGCCATGCTTTGCTATTAGCTTCCCGTGGAGCAAAGGTCGTTGTTAATGACCTTGGAGGATCCCTTGATGGTTCAGGCGAAGGAAATACACCGGCAGATGAAGTTGTAAATGAGATTAAAGCCGCAGGTGGAGAGGCCGTAGCCGATTATAACGGAGTACATACCCCGGAAGGTGCGCAGGGAATTATTGATACTGCTGTAAAGGCCTTTGGAAAAGTTGATATCGTGGTTAATAATGCTGGAATCCTTCGAGATACAACGTTTATCAAAATGACAGATGAACAGTGGGACGGTGTATTAAGCACTCATTTATTAGGTTCCTATTATGTTACCAAGGCTGCCTGGCCAATCATGAAGGAAAACAAATACGGCCGGATTATTTTTACAACATCTGCTGCCGGTCTGTATGGTAATTTTGGACAAACAAATTATTCCACAGCTAAACTTGGTCTGGTTGGCTTGATGAATTCTTTAAAGATAGAAGGCATTAAGAGTAATATTATGGTCAATGTTATCTGCCCTGCAGCCACATCCAGGATGACAGAATCCATTATGCCCAAGGAAATGCTAAACCTTATGACACCTGAAACAGTCTCTCCCATGGTTGCTCTTTTTGCTGCTGAAGATTATAAGGAAACCGGAAATATTGTTATTGCTGCTGCCGGGCATTTTGCTAAAGCTCAGATCGTTGAATCAAAAGGTATCTACCTTGATCCTACTGCCCCAATAACTATTGAAGCAATCCAGGAAAAATTACCTGACATCATGAATATGGAAGGAGCAGTAACCTTCCAGAATGCCATGGAAGGCGTTGGAAAATGCCTGAAAAGAGGATAAGCCCAAGCTTTGGATTAGTACTATTTTAGTTTTATGCCTTACCCTGAGTTTAAAAAAACCAGGGAAAGATGATAGGTTTTCATAATAGTATCATGTTATTTATGTAATGTTGCAAAGATGGCCGTCATTCCCGCATTTGCGGGAATGACGGCCATGGCGTTCTACTTTTTTTCACGTAAAACACTTGATACATGACACGACACTGGGAACATCAATCATAAATTATGAGGGACAGTTATGGATTTCAATCTTACAGACGAACATGAGATGTTAAGTAAAAGTGCCGCCTCCTTTGTCAAGAAGGAACACTCTTTTGAGCGGTTACGAGAATTAAAGGATGACAAATGGGGGTATACTAAAGAGATGTGGGATAAAATGGCCGAACTTGGTTGGATGGGATTTATTTATCCTGAAGACTATGGTGGTTTTGGGCTGGACTTTATCTTTGTCATGGTACTAATGCAGGAATTGGGCAAAGGGCTTTTACCCGAACCCTATATATCGAATATATTGCTTGGTGGAAACCTTGTTAATTTAGTCGGAAATACATCTCAGAAACAGGCGATTCTTCCTAAAATAGTAGAAGGTTCTCTTTTTATTACAGCAGCATACCTTGAAGATGACGGCAGGTATGACCTGAATTATTGTGCCACATCAGCAACCAAAAATAATGAAGGCTATATTTTATCGGGTAAAAAGATATTTGTACAGGATGGCCTGTCTGCTGATAAAATCATTATAAGTGCCCGTACCTCCGGATCAGTTGCCGATAAAGAAGGAATCACTCTATTTATGGTTTCTTCGGATTGTAAAGGGCTTGAGAAAACTCCCCTTAGAACCATGGATGGCAAGACATCCTGTATGATAAACTTAAAAGAAATGTTTGTATCTGAAGCTGACATAGTAGGTGAATTGGGCGGCGGATTTTCAGCACTTTCCGAAGCTATTGATATGGCAACAGCGGCCCTTTGTGCGGAGATGGTTGGAGGAATGCAATCCGCTCTTGATCTAACAGTTTCCTATATCTCTGAGAGAGAACAATTTGGAAAACCGATAGGATCATTCCAGGCAGTCCAACACAAGGCTGCTGACATGTTGATCCAAAAAGAACTGGCAACCTCTGCTCTTTATTATGCAATAGCTTCAATAGATGAAAAAACGGAAGATCGTTCCGAGGCTGTTTCTATAGCTAAGGCGAAATGTTCTTCTGCTTATATCGATATTACTAAAACAGCGATACAGTTACATGGTGCTATAGGTTTTACCAATGAAGCTGATATCGGTTTCTTTTTCAAGAAGGCTAAAGTGTCAGAAATACTTTATGGTGACACGGATTATCACCTTGATCGCTATGCAACTCTAAGAGGCTATTGATATAGGAGATAAAAAAAATGAAAGCATCCTATTCCCAAAAGGACGAAACTTTTCGTAGTGAAATCATTCAATGGTTAAAAGAAAATGTCCCCTCGGAAATTATGCATAAAACTCTTGGATGGACAACTCTTGACATTGATCTAGAATTAAAATGGGCAAAAACTTTGAGAGATAAAGGCTTGCTTGCGCCTGAATTTCCAAAGGATATGGGTGGCTCAGATTTTAATGAGGCTGAACTTTTTATTTTTAATTATGAGTATAGCCGCATGGGTGCGCCGAGGGTTAAAAGCAAGATATCGACAATGGGAATGCTTGCGCCTTTGCTAATTCAATTTGGCACTGAAGAACAAAAAAAGAAATTTATTCCGGACATGTTAGCCTCTAGATACCTTTGGGCTCAGGGCTTTTCCGAGCCTAATTCGGGATCTGATCTGGCTAGTCTGAAAACCAAGGCTGTCCTGGATGGAGACGCATTTGTTGTAAACGGTCAAAAGATATGGACAAGTATGGCTGACCATGCTGACTGGATTTTTCTCCTGGTACGAACTGACTCATCAGGGAAAAAACAACAAGGTATCAGCTTTTTACTTGTTGACTTAAAATCTCCAGGAATAACCATAAGGCCAATTGAAGCATTAACAGATTATGCCCCTTTTTGTGAAGTATTCTTTGAGGATGTGCGAGTTCCAAAAGCACATCTGATTGGAGAAATCAATAAAGGCTGGACCTTGGCCAAGGCCCTTATGGAGTATGAGCGCATCAATGTTTTTCCGGTAGGCGAATTAATCTATGCGGTTGACACTGTTAGAAAAAACGCTGAAAAATATATGTACAGGGGAAAGCCCCTGATCAAGGATGAGTCTTTCAGAAAAAAACTTGCCAATGCGGAAGTTGAAGCAAAAAGTCTCCTTTATACCTTCTTTAGAATTCTCTCCAGTTATGCTGTTGATTCATCACCAGGAGATGCAGTCAATATCTTGAAAGTATGTGGTGGAGAAATCTATCAAAAAATATTGGATCTTAATATGGAAGCCATAGGACCCTATGGCCAGTCCTGGTATAATAATGAAGAATGTGACAACAATATTCATCAGGCAACAACAGGCTGGATAAATGCCAGAACCATGACAATTGGAGG
>DAOWOF010000058.1 GCA_030642205.1 Desulfobacteraceae bacterium
CAATCTCGAAATTAACAAATATTTCTTTAACCAATAAATAGAGTATATTGAGTTTTAATAAAAACTTTGCAACGTAGGGTTTTTTACGATGCCATAATGGATTAAAATGGATAATTACATAAAAAAATTTACACATGCTTTAGCAGAGACCGGAGCCTTGTTTTTTGACTCGAAACTCTTTCTGAAAGATGGACGACCAACCCCCTATTTTGTAAATATGGCAATGTTTCGTTCAGGCCGTTTGGGTCTTGAACTTGGTTCTTTTTTTGCCGAAATGATGATCGCGAATGAATTGATTGATAAGGTAGATATTATTCTGGGGCCATCTTATAAGGGTAGCAGTATTGCTTTGGCAACCAGTATCTCTCTCTGGCATGATCATGGGCATGATTTATTATTTGATTATGATCGAAAGGAGGCCAAGACCCATGGCGAATCAAGCTCATCAAAGAGCCTTTTTGTAAACAAAACTTTTTTTGATGGTTGTCGTATTTTTATTGTGGATGATGTGGCCACTTCCATGGGAACAAAATATGATCTGTTGGAAAAGATTGATGCTCTTGCCAGGGAAAAAGGAGAGACATATAAGATCACAGGTATAGGGATCGGGATTGACAGGGAACAAACAACTGCCTGCTATGATGAACAAGGCCAACTTATCCCTGGGAAAATGGGAAGAGATGCCATTCATGATTTTATATCCAAAAGTGGCATTCCAGTATATTCAATTGCAGGTATCAAGGATATTATAGAGTATCTTTATAAAACAAATGTTCCAGTTAAAGTCAATGGAGCCATGAATCCTCTTGATAACAAAACAAAGCAGGAATTTGATGAATACTATAAACTTTATGGAGTCTAGACATTTACCCATCGAGAATAAAACAGAAATATCATGGCATGCCATTAAGACCATTAAAAAGACTCTTAACACAAGACAACCTGGTATTATAAAGGATGCAAATTCCTCTTTGCGCCATGCGGGGGTCTTGATTCCTGTCCTGGAAGATGATTCACTGTTACATGTGCTTTTTACCAAAAGGACCCAGCAGGTAAGCGATCATAAGGGACAGGTCTCTTTTCCAGGAGGTTCAATTGATGATGATGATGTCTCCATGGAGGCAACCGCGTTGCGTGAGACACATGAGGAAATAGGCTTAAAAAATGAAGACATAGAAATATTAGGCCGAATAGATGATGCCCATACCAAGGCCTCCAATTTTGTCATTCATCCCTATGTAGGATTTATACAATATCCTTATGAATTTATCCTTAGTAAGGCGGAAGTAGAACGAATTATTACAATTCCTTTAAGTATTTTTCATCCTGATAATACCAGCTATCATCTTAACTCTTTTGAATATCAGGGAATAATGCATGATGGGCCGGCCTATAAGTTTTTTAATGATATAGTTTGGGGAGCTACCGCCAGAATAATGAAAAATTTCATGGAAATTATGGGAAATAAATTGATCTTGCCTGGAAAAGCTAAATAGGTTATAAGTTAAAAGAACGGGACGTGGCTCAGTCTGGTAGAGCACCGCGTTCGGGACGCGGGGGTCGCTGGTTCAAATCCAGTCGTCCCGACCACGAGTTTATTATATGTTTTCAGCTAATTAATTTCACAAGGCCATAGGGAGGATTCTGACCGATAACGCAGTGTGAAATTATTTAACTGAAGTTCTATAGGTCAGGTTTTGGCATTTAACACATAATGTAGGTGTTTATGGCGATGCCTGACTTTTTTTTTGGGGGGCAAAGGTATCTTCATGCGGCTAAAAAAAATTATTGGGACTTTAATTGTGTTTACTTTTCTGATTGGAGTATCATCAGCAAATGAACCTTCTTACCGTATAGGTTTGGACGTAAAAGAATTTAAACTGGCAAACGGAATGCTGTTTTTAGTTATTGAACGGCCCTCTATGCCCCAGATTGCCTGTCGTCTGGCCATTCGGGCAGGGTCTGCCCTGGAAACAACCGGAAAGACCGGCATTGCGCATATGCTGGAACATATGATGTTTAAAGGGACACAAAATTTTGGAACAATTGATCTTAAGAAAGATTTGGCCTTACAGAGGGAAATAGAGGATGCTTATCAGATAGTTTTAGCTGAAAGTATCAATCGGAATCCGAACAGGGAGCTAATTAAGGAAAAAATAGCTTTCATGAATAAGAAGCGCTTGGAAGTCCAGAAAATATATGTCCCCCAGGCCTTTTCAACCCAATTGGGGAAGAATGGCGCGGTTGGCGTGAATGCCTTTACCTCTATGGATCAAACCCAGTTTATGATGTCAATTCCATCTGATATGCTTGAGCAATGGTTTTCAATTGCCAGTGAACAGCTCTTTGAGCCTTCCTGGCGGGAATTCTATGTTGAAAAGGAGGTGGTTCAGAGGGAATGGGCATTCAGGTATGTCAATAATCCCAACGGTGCTGCGTGGCTAGATCTCTTTAGCACTGCCTTTGTTGCTCATCCCTACCATAATCCGGTTATTGGCTGGAAATCTGATATGGAGCAATACAGCACAAAGGATGCTGTTGAATTTCATACAAAATATTATAATCCTGCCAATGCTGTTTGTGTGCTGGTGGGAGATTTAAAGATTGAAGACGCTAAACGACTGGCAGAGACATATTTCGAGAGATATCCTGTTGGTAAAAGGGCATCTGAGCATCTCCCGGCTGAACCACCTCAACAAGGTGTCAAAAGGAGCATCCGATATCTAAAAGGTTCCCGTACACCGCTGGTTAAGATAGGGTTTCATGGTGCCCGTATGGGAGAGGCAGATTTCTACGCCCTTGATGCCATGACCATGATTTTAAGCCATGGTCTATCATCCCGTATGCGGCAAAATATTGTTGATAGAGGCCTGGCAAGCCAGGCTTGGGCGTATAATAGTGACAACCGCTACGCCGGAATGGTTGTTTTGGGTGGAACCCCCAATGATCCTGAGAAATTAAAAGGCAAGGGAATAGAATCGACAAAACAGGCCTATCTCAATGCCTGTAAAAAAATGGAAAAACTTCTTTTGCAGGAGGTTGCTAAATTAAAACAGAAATTGGTTTCTAAATCAGAGCTGGAAAGGATAAAAAAGCTGAACCAGAGAGATTTTCTGGATCAACTGCGCAGCAATGAGTCACTGGCAGGCCGTTTAGCTACCCTGGAAATTCAGACGGGTTGGCATTATCTCTTAACATATCTGGATGAAATAGCCAAGATAACTCCCCAACAAATAATTGATGTTATTGAAAAATACCTTAATGAAAACAATATGTCAGTTATTTATGTGATTCCTGGAGGTAGGCCTGATAATCCGCCGGAACAATATTCAGAGATTCGATCTGCTAAGGCAGAAAAAACATCAAAGACTAAGGGCCTCAATAAAACAATCAATTACTCCAAATATCCAACCCCTGAAAAATGGAGGCATCCTCTTTCATTTGAGCGTCACCCTCATAAAATTGTTTATCCTAAGGCGGAACAATCTAAAATAGGAGATACCCCTGTTTTTTATTTGCCGGATCATGAACTGCCTTTGATTGATCTGAGTATCCTTGTAAAGGCAGGCTCGGTTGATGTAGATAATAGCAAGATAGGGCTTGCGCATCTTATAAATAATATCATAGTCCGCGGGGGGACTAAAAAATATTCACCTTCTCAAATGGCCCTGGTTCTTGATGAAAATGCAATTAAATTGTCCTTTTCAGTCAGGGAAGAAGTAAGCATTATCAATCTTTCTGTAATGGCAGATGATTGGAACAAGGGACTGGAACTGGTGCAGGAATTAATTTCAAGCCCAAGGTTTGATCCTGAGATACTTGACATAGAAAAAAAACAGGCCTTAATGGGTCTAAAACGACAAGGTGGTAATGCAAGGGCAGTTTGTATGCGAGAGGCCAAAATCTGGCACTTTAAGGGACACCCTTATGGCCGTGATCCCTTGCTTGGACTTCAAACTATTCCAGCTATTACCAGGGATGATTTAAAGCAGTTTATTAAAAAATACATAGTTCCTGAAAACATGGTGATTGCAGTTGCAGGTGATATTGGGAAAGATACTGCACTTCGTGGTCTGGGCCGGCTATTTCGTGCCCTGCCAAAAGGAGAAGCAAATACAAGAGAAACCAAAGACCCACATCCTACTCCGTCAGTTTTGGCCTTTATCCATAAGCCGGGGCAGGTTCAGAGCCAGGTAGGAATTCGATTGCCAAGTCTGAAAAGAACTGACCCTGATTATTGGAAAACAAGTCTGCTTATGAGTATTTTTGGCGGAAGCGATTCTTTATTGTATACGCGTTTGAGGGATGACCTCGGTTTGGTTTATTCCGCGTGGTTTTATCAGACCTATAAATGGCAGGCTGGAATGCTGGTTGGTTATATTGGATGCAAAGGAGACAAGACTGCTCAGTCCATTTCAGAGACTGTCAAGATAATGAAGTCCTTGCAAAAAAGTGTTTCAAAGGATGAACTGCGCCTGAAACGTTTGGATGCCTTAAACAGTTTTGTCTTTAATGTAGATACACCCTTAGCCCTTGTAGAGGCCTATGCCGGATATCAAATGCGCCACGAGCCTCTGGAGACTCTTGATGCTATACAGAATGCTTATTTGACAGCCACAAGGGAAGAACTTGAAAAATTGGCCCAAGAGCTCCTTGATCCCCAAAAATTGCAAATATTTGTGGTTGGGGACAAAACCTTTGAAGTTTCAGGGGATAGAGGTAAAGTAACCTTGGAAAGGAGTCTAAAGACACTGGCTAAAGATCTCGGGCTAGAATATAAAGAGATTGAATTACGATAATTTATGAATTCCTGTTTTAGATAGAGCCACCTTGTACAAGACGAGCAAAATGATCAAAGGATCTGTCGTAGGTTGCTTCTGCGTCATTAGGAAAACAACAGCCTGGAAGTTGTCTCATTTTCAGGTGGTAAGATATACATTCACAGCAAATACCTTTTTTTGGGCAGGGTTCATAGCTGCAATTACAGTTGCTAAGATTTTTTTCTTTTTTGCAGTCCATTATTCCTCCATGCTATTGGATTATTGTTTTAGGTTACATTTAACGCAATCAAGTATATGATACATCAAACAATGTATTCAAGATTTAAATTCAGAGGGTATTTATTTAATGATTGATAATCCTGTAAGATGGTATGCTTTGCATACACGTAGTCATTTTGAGAGAAAAGTTCATGATGCATTGTCTGGCAAGGCCATAGAATCATTTTTACCTTGTATCCAAAAAATCAGTCGTCGTAAAGACAGACGAAAAACAATTATGGCTCCTATCTTGCCAGGGTATGTATTTGTTCATTCTAATCTTGATCCCCAGGAGCATGTAAATATTTTAAAAACAGTGGGCGTTGTAAGAATGATTACCTTTATGAACAAACCAGTTCCTGCCAATGATGAGGAGATCTCTTCCCTTATGATCCTGGATGGAACAGATCTGAATGTTACAAATCGTGATTATATGATGAAAGGGGATCGCGTGAGGATCATGAATGGTCCTTTAAAAGGGATGGTTGCTTATTATTTACGCCATAGAGAAAAGAGTAGCATCGTAGTTGTTTCCATTGAACTTCTACATAGATCTTTGGAAGTGGAAATTGAGGGATGGGAACTTGAAAAAATAGATAGGTAAAGGACGTCCACAAAAAACCAAGAAACTTAAGATTATTCCCAGACAGACCCCTGGTCTATTCACTATGCCTGGATTAGCCAGCTTAGACTCACCCGAAATATTGCACCACATAATAATCAGAGAGATAGAGCGTCAAAACATATTTCGCAACAATTAAGGCCTTTGCGAACTTAGTAACCTTTGAATAACCTGTGCATGTCTTTTCGCTGCCTTTTTATGTAAAAGAACCGCTTGGCGGGCTCGTTTTCCTGCTAGTTTTAATTGGTCCGGATGATCAAGAAACCAAATAGCTTTTTTGGCCATCAATTCTGGCCTCAATACCTCGATACCCCCACCATTTTCTTCCAGGAGTATCTTTTCATCTGAAAAATTATCCATATGTGGCCCAAAGAAAACAAATTTTTCCCAAGCTGCAGCCTCTAAGGGGTTTTGTCCTCCTAAAGGGACCAGACTGCCGCCACAAAATATAATTGTTCCAATGCTATAAATCCTGAACAATTCACCAAAGGTATTGAGAATGATAACTTGTGCTGTTCGGTGCCTTCCAGCCTCCTGGCCAAGGTCTGTACGAAGTTGATATCTAAAACCTGATCTTGTAACTTCAGTACATATCTCAGTTGACCTGTCAATATGCCTGGGTGCAATGATCAAAATCGTATCCGGAAATTTTTTCAGGATATATTTATAAGCCTTTAATATTAAAACTTCTTCTCCTTCACGAGTACTTCCTGCTACAAAAACTGGTTGAGATTTATTAAGCATTAAGTTCTGCCGTACTTCAGCCTTAATACGAAAATCCGTAGAACTGATTAAAAGATCAAATTTGGCATTCCCATTTACTTCAATTTTATTCTGTTTTGCTCCAATTGCTTTTATACGAGAGGCATCTTTTTCTGTAATCATGCTTAAGCAATTGATATTACATAAAATTTCACGAAAAAAACAACGCCATTTCATGTAATTTTTAAAGGAATTCAAGGAAATACGACCATTAAGTATGGCAATTTTGATCCCTAGTCGACGTGCTTCAAGTATCCAGGCTGGCCATATCTCTGTTTCCAGAAAAACCATTACATCAGGACGAACTATTGAAAGAGATCGATAGGCTGAGGCACAAAAATCAAGGGGGGCATAGATGATGGGTAAATTTTGATCTTTAAATATTTCTTTTGCCATATCCCGCCCATGCTCGGTTATGGTTGAAATAATGATAAAGCTATCGGGAAGGATCTCCTGAAGGGCAGAAACAATAGAAGAAGCAACCTTCATTTCTCCTAATGACACTGCATGTATCCAGATACGAGGTGCCTGCGAAGAATCCTTGAGTTTATGGAGAGGAATAAAACCTAAACGTTCACTAAAATGACGAGAATAATGCCCTGTAATATAAGTATATAGCCATAAAGCAGGCAAAATGATAATGAAAAGAAGTGTTGTGAGCAGGCTATAAAGGATATAGAAAAATCTAAATTCTACTTGTCTTTTCATTATTCTTATTGGTTTACAACTATTCAGCTAATATCCACAGCAACAGGTATGATAATCGAATAAAAAGCTATTCTTTTATTTAGCGGGGGAGGGATAGCCCTCCTCCGCCAGATGATTCCATCCCCAAGCTGTAGGCTCACTCGCCTGTGCGCATGCAGTCATGCCCTCAGCCTGTTGACGGATTTTTTACGAGTCCATCAAGTATTCAAGAGGAATATTTATGGCGTTCCGATAAGACAAACAGCACACATAAATTTGCCCGGATGGCCTCCCTGATTATGTGCTAATCCCATTTGAACATTTTTGAGTTGCCGTGATGGATTTTCTGCCTTGCCCTGAATCTGTTTGTATATTTCGTAAACTTCTCTTCCTCCACTGGCCCCTACCGGATGGCCAAAGGATTTTAATCCACCACTCATATTAACAGGAATATCTCCATCTTGAGTTATGGCCCCGGAATCTATGTCCTCTTTGGCATGGCCATATTCACATAACCCGAGTGATTCAAAGGCAATTAGCTCTGCAATGGAAAAGCAGTCATGCAATTCCACCATATCAAGCTCTTTACGGGGATCTTTAATACCAGCTTCCTGATAAGCGAATTGAGATGCCCGCTTGGTTTCTTCCCAGTGTGTAAAGTCATAGTCAATGTTTATTTTACCCTGACCCGGTCCAACACAAAGGCCAAAGCCCTTGATCGTAACATAATCATCACGGTAATTTTTTGCATCTTCCTCCCTGCACATAATCAGTGCAGAGGCCCCGTCCGTAACACCACAACAGTCAAATAGACCCAAGGGCCATGCTATCATAGGCGCATTCATGGCCTGTTCCAGGGTTACCTCACGTTTAAGATGGGCTTTTGGATTTCTGGCCCCATTATGATGGCTTTTTACAGAAATTTTTGCCAGAGTTCGTTTACCTTCCTCCCTGCTCAAACCATAGCGATAAAAATAACGTGTGGCTGCAAGGGCATAAAGACTTGGTCCGGAACGACCATAACCATAGACAGGGTGCCATTTATCTGCCCTGTATCTATCAGGAAGTCCACCATAGCCCTCGTCCTTACATTTTTCATAACCCACCACCAATGCCAAATCGACTGATTTACTGGCTATAGCAAAGGCAGCACTTCTGATTGCATCATAGCCGGTAGCACAGGCATTTTCTATACGAGAAACAGGAATATAGTCCAATTTTAATGGTGAAGCAATACATGCTCCGCACATGCCTCCAACTGTCCCGACCCAGGCGGCCTGAATTTCTTTGGAATCAATGCCAGCATCATCATAGGCCTCGTAAGTAGCATCTATGATAAGATCTTCTTCATCTTTATCCCATAATTCACCGAATGAGGTACAACCCATACCAATAATGGCTACTTTATCTTTAATACTCTCCATTTTCCCTCCTTAGCATCTGATTTGACGGACTTTCCAGAAATAATTATGGAACCCACCAGCATCATGGATTTTTCTAAAAGTCATTTCCAGACGCGTCCCGACTTCGATGTTTTCAGGGTCACGGTCAGTTATATTGGAATAGAAACGACCTCCACCATCCATATCCATGATACAGAGTACGACTGGAGGATCAATGGTAAGAGCACGTTCGTTAATACTATAGGTGAATAAAGATCCTTGTTTATCAGAAAGTCTGACTTCTATAAAATCGTCTTTTGTCTGGCAATTAGTGCAGACTCTCTGGATGGGAAATTGAATAGTACCACAGTTGTTACACTTACACCCGTGTAAACGTGTCACCTGGCTAGTCTCCCTCCACATCATTGTAATAGCCGTAGGATGATCAGGTTCACGCCTTTTTTCCGGTTGAACAAGCTTGCGAAAAAGAAGATATTTGCCGTAATCAGGAAGGATCATTTTTGATTCCAGATGATTTTGAATCCCTCTCCTGCCTGTGATATTGGAGATTCCATCTTCCACTTTGAGGCTATAGGCATCACAGCCATCACTATAATTTGCCCATAGGATTTTATCTCCAGCCTTGGCTTGTTCTAAAGCTGCAACAAGCATCATGGGAGCAAAAGCTGTCCCTGTATTCCCCATTACGCCAAACATGGGATCCTGAACCTTTTCCGCGTCCAGGCCCAGTAGTTTTACCAGGGTTCCATGTGCCCTGCTGTCCGGAGCATAATAGATGACTTTATCAAAATCCTTTATTGAAGTCCCAAATTTTTCGATAGCCATTTTCATTGCATGTGGAAAAATCTTTTGAATGCCTTCCACTGAAACGAACCGGTCTTCCCACATCTGGGGATAAAGATCGCCTGGTTTCCGCCAGATATCCATGAATTCACTTGTCATTGAGTAAGTGTCAGTGATGGTCACAGCTACATCTGAATCACTGATCATAAATGCTGCTGCCCCATCCCCAAACATCTTTTCATAGAGTGAATTCGGGGGTGCTATCCGGCAATCAGATGCAACTACAACTACTTTTTTGGCTGTTCCGGCAGCAACTGCATTTAAGGCGGCCTGAAATGCATTAGTACTGGCCCTGATTGAATTTCCAAAATCCATAGTTACGATATCTTCTCTGAGATCACAGGCTGTAGCAATAATGCTCGCAGATTGTTTCTCTACATAAGGAGATGTAGTCGAGGCAAAGTAGAGGGCATCAACCTTCTCCCTGGGTGTATCCGCAATACAATCAAGAGCAGCCTCAACTGCCATAGTTATGCTGTCTTCATCTGAATTGCATATTGCCTTTTCTCCTCCACGACCACGTTTACCCCAGGCTCTGGCAATTTCTTTTTGGGTCAGCCGGTAAATCGGGATATAAGCTCCATAGGATGATATACCTATCATAGATGTTTCCCTCCTTAATAATTTTGATTAAAAAAATATGTTTGCTGGTTAAATCATGGCTTTGTAAAAAGCCTGTCTATTATTTCGTGGCAATTTCACAGTAAACTCAAGAGATAAAGGAAACCAGCACTAAAAAAATATTTTTCAAAGATAATCAATCAGTTATATATTCACTGTAATTTTTTAGATATAAAAATCAAGGCAATATCAAGAATCATTTCCTTCATAACCATCATGCCCTAAGGGGCACAACAAAGCATGAAAATGAGGTAGCGCTTAGCGTTCATGTTATAAATTAATAGGATTCCTCTTCACATATTAATGAAGAGGCCAATGCCAAATAATTTGGTTATATAATGTAAAATTCATTGAACCAAGATCAGCTAAAATTAACATGATGTTAATTTTAGTAAAACATACCTCTTAAAGTAAATAAGTCAAGCAAAAAGTGTAAGACCTGGATATTCGACATAAGCCCAGACTTTTAAGTTTATATCCCCGGGAAAAGTGTCCTTCTGATTCAGAAAGGAGATCACTTGCAAAATCACTGTCCCCTAATATCCGTTTATCGCCCTTAATGTGATCCTGTCCGGTCACCTCATCCATCTTTTTAACTTCATCCCGGCCACCAAGGCTTCTTATTAAACCGCCTTCTGTTATATGTTTCCGCATATTTGGCAAGCAATTTTCGTAGAACCACTTTTTAACAAAAAACGGGAGCGATTCGATAAAAATGACCATTGTATAAAA
>DAOWOF010000276.1 GCA_030642205.1 Desulfobacteraceae bacterium
AAAAAATTACATTATTTAAAATTGACACATATCTCCATTTAAAATATATTCCATTCTTGATTAATAAAATTCTTATCATTAATAGTTTTTAACTATTCAGCTGTGCTGATTGCAGACAGGCAACACCTATCTGATTAAAACGTTGAAACTGCTTGAATGTATTAGAGAGCATTAAGAAAAAACCTATCAGGGGTATACCCTGGAAGCTTATAAATTAAGTTTTTTATGGTTTAATCAGATTGGTATTGCTGTGGATATTGGCTGAATAAATTCCCATAATTTTTTACCTTAATCCTAAGGAGGTTTGTATGGAAGAGCATAATTATATTTATGAAATAACAGG
Organism: Desulfobacteraceae bacterium; assembly: GCA_030642205.1. GTDB lineage: Bacteria > Desulfobacterota > DSM-4660 > Desulfatiglandales > Desulfatiglandaceae > DAOWOF01. The sequence goes on from DAOWOF010000276.1 coordinate 344, forward strand.
AAACATTGCCACGATTACAATTAATCGACCTGAAGCACTTAATGCAATGACTTTTGCCATGGACCATGAATTATCCGCAGAGCTTACAAAAGCAGAAGAAGATGATGATGTAAAATGTATTATTCTTAAAGGAACAGGCCCCTGTTTTTGCGTAGGCCATGATCTGAAAGAGGTTGGATATGTATATGGATTTGGAGATGGAAAAGACAAAAAACGCAGACCCAGCCAGAGAATAAGACTACAAACAGATCATGGCATGATGGTCAAATCATATGGCCATATACAAAACTGTTTTAAACCTATTATTGCCCAGGTACATGGCCATTGCCTGGAGGGAGGGTTGATGGTCGCCATGATGTGTGACATGATAATAGCCACTGAAGATGCGAACTTAGGTTTTCCAGGGCAAAGGCTTGGATTTGCGGGGATAAGTCCAATTCTTACTCATTTAGTTTATACAGTAGGAATAAAGAAGGCACGGGAACTCTTACTTCTGGGATTGAATTTTAATGGGAAGGAAGGGATGGAAATGGGTTTGGTTAACAGGGCAGTCCCACCAGATAAGCTTGAAGAGGAAGTACAGAAGGTAGCCAAGACTATTTGTCTTATGCCACGAGATGGAATAGTTATGGCTAAGTCCTTTCTGCAGCTTACTTATGACAGAATGGGATTAAATGAAAGTAATATTGCTGGTTATATTGGGCATACACTCTTTACTAATTTACGATGGGAAGAAGATGAATACAACTACTTCAAAGAAAGAAGAAATCATGGTCCCAAGTCTGGTTTTCATGGTAGAGATGAACGTTATGAAGATGAGAAATAACTAGTTGCTCCTATCCCCCCTTGTTTTCCCTGTAAGGTGAAATCAAGGCAAGGGATTTCCTATTATATTCTTGTGAGCCAGTTTCAAAATGCCTCCTTTCGAAGTCTGATGAACGTCCCCTCATCTACCTCAATCCAAGTGAAAAGATCTCAGGCAAAAGTAACTACCTATTGCGTTTACTGAGATCATTAGTTAATCTCTGAACAAAAAATAATTTTTTTTAAAGGCTATAAAATAAGAAGGCGGTTCTAATGGCATTTAGCATAGCTCTGATTATTATCATTGGATTGACGGCCGATTATCTTGCAAGATATTTAAAGATGCCTGGCCTTATTGGCATGCTTTTGGTGGGGGTCATGGCAGGCCCATATCTCCTGAATTTTATTTCGCCTGAAATGATGAAGGTTTCTGGTGATTTCAGGATGATTGCCTTGATAGTTATCCTTTTGAGGGCAGGCTTTGAGCTTAATCGGGATACCCTGCATCAGGTTGGTAAATCAGCACTTATTATGAGCATCCTCCCTGCGATCTTTGAGATCTTCGGCATCTGGCTGGTTGCACCCGGATGGCTGCAGATAACCAGTCTTGAGGCATTAATCCTGGGTTCTATTCTGGCGGCTGTATCCCCGGCTGTGGTCGTGCCTTTGATGATAGATTTTATGGATCAGGGTCGTGGAGTAAAAAAAGGGATACCAACACTGATACTTGGCGCTTCTGCAGTGGATGATGTATTTGTAATTGTCCTTTTTACGGTTTTTCTCGGCATGTATGGCGGCTCCGAGACCAATTTATATGCCAAACTGGCGGAAATCCCAATATCCATCGCAACCGGTATCATTGTTGGGTTGATTGCCGGTTATGTCCTCTATCTGTTATTTGTCAATTATGATTGGCGGCCGCCCAAACGTACACTCTTCGTCCTTGGAGCGGGCATTACTCTGACCTGGCTGGAAAAGATCCTCCATGGCATAATTCCTATGGCTGGCCTTTTGGGTGTAATGGCCATCGGATTTATTATCCTTGAAAAATCCCGGCCTATTGCTCATTTAATTTCTCAAAAGCTAAAAAAAATATGGGTCTTTGCCGAACTCCTGTTGTTTGTCCTTGTTGGAGCACAGGTAAATATTCAGGTGGCATGGAAAGCTGGGCTGGCTGGAGCAGGAGTTATTCTTGTGGGTCTGATATTTCGCAGTACAGGTACTTATCTATCTCTGCTTTTTACTCCATTCACCTGGAAGGAAAGACTCTTTTGTGTGGTTGCCTATATCCCCAAAGCAACTGTCCAGGCTGCCATAGGGGCTATGCCTCTTGCCATGGGAGTTGCTTCAGGAGAACTAATCCTGGCTATAGCAGTTCTTTCGATTCTGCTTACTGCCCCACTGGGCGCTATTGGAATAAAGCACATGGGAAACAGGATACTGGATCATGGAGAGCAGTCAGTCTATAAATTCAGGGATATCCGCGAGAAATTAGGCCTGCCTCATGTAGGTGAAAGGATACTCAATAAGAAAACCAGTGGAGTTTGGAAAGTAATTGAGGAAAAAGAGGTTTGGATTCCAAATCCTCTGGATGATAATAAGATACAAAGAAGCAAAACAAAGATCCCGGCTATCTGGCTGCGACTCTGGAATGAGAATACCCTCCAGCAAATAGAGCGTGGAAAAACCATTTCCATCTATTATTCCCATCAAGACAAATTATTTCAAGATGATTGGGAGATCCTCTATGATTCGTAGGCATCAGTGTCTGATTCTAAACTATTTTCATGCTAAAATTTAGAAAAAGCTATATTTTACAGTTCCGTAATATGATCTGCCTGGAGTTGGGTAAAGGTAAAAGTCGTAATGCTGACGGTCTTCTATATTTCGT
>DAOWOF010000217.1 GCA_030642205.1 Desulfobacteraceae bacterium
GCCTGCGGAAAGAAATAGAGAGCTTTTTGGACCAATTGAACCTCCTTAAAAAAAGAGTTCATCTGCTTTTTGCCGCAAGTTTCCGGCCTTAATCTTTATGACAGCATTGATAAGACAGAGATCTTTCAGGGCCTCGGCCGGGGTGCTGTTTATCTCATCCAGTAAACGAAAAAATAATTTTTTGTCCTGGGTACGGGCAGCATAATACCGGGCATAATAATAGTGAACCAGCAGGAATTTATTTTGGTTGATTTCCATTGCCTTGTCGAAAAAGATTCTGGCCTGCCTTGCCTGGCCGCCCATCATGCCTGGCTTGGCTGCAAGTATGGAGGCAAGCAGAACATAAGTCAGGCCATGATAATAATCCGGCTGGATTTCAAGTATTTTTTCAAGGCAGGCTTCTATAATTCCTGTTTGGGACAGGGCTTCCGGTTTATCAAGGTTAAGATTTATCCAGGCGCTCCAGGCAAAGGAGGCCCAGAAAAAACCTTCCAGATTCTTTGAACCAACTGCGGCCAGATTTCTTTTTATAGTTTGTTTGGCAAGGGCAGGACTCAATAATTCCGTCCATTTCTTTCCCATTGCCCTGATTCCATAAGCCTTGGCGCGCAGGTAGAGTCGGGATGCCCTTTCAGGATTTCTTTCCTCAATAAAGAGGGTAGCATAGCCGGTAAATCCCATTGCCAGACTATTTAAAATCGCTTTATTATTTGGATCATTTTTTAATAGGCCTTCCAGCAATTTCAGGTCGGCAGGCAATGATTCCCTTGCTAATTCAGGGTCGCATTCTTCAAAAAAGACAGATGAAAGGTTTGGTATTAAAGAAGGTGTAAGGTAGATGGCCCATTTTACACAGCCAACCAATGTCAGTGCGATAAAAATAATCAGTATCAGGTTTTGGATATCTTTTTTCACAGTATCTTTGATAACCTCGTAAAAAGCCGCTATGCCTTTTTACCCGTCGGGCAAGGCTGTTTCCCCGTCCTTGCTCTGTTGATGGAGCTTTACGAGTCCATCAACAATTGATACTATTTGAAATTTATTAATGGAATATACACTAAAAAGAGCGTTAACTATTTGCAGTATTATCATTATATGATAATTTACATCAATATATTGTCTTAGGCAAGTTAGAATCCTGTTATAAACAGAAATGATCTTATGGAAAAACCTATAATATCTTTTCTAGTAATGTAACTATTCATCTAATATCCACAGCAGTGCTAATCTGAAATCAGCATACTTGAAATAGCTGAGCACTTGCCTAAATAATTTCATAAAAGCTATAATTAAACGTCATGAGTGGAGATTTAAAATGAAAATACTCATTGCTGGAAGCTCTGGTCTATTGGGAAGCGAATGTAAACTAGTTTTAGGCAAGGATCATGAAATAATTGCTCCAACGAAAAATGAGATGGATATTATCAGCTGGGATGGCGTTGTTGAGACATTTCAAAAGACTAATCCTGATATAGCGATTAATTGTGCTGCTTTTACTGACATTGAGGCATGTGAGACAGAGACTTTTTTGGTTCAAAAGATAAATATAGAAGGACCACGGAATCTGGCTCAGTGTTCAGCCCGCTATCAATGCAGATTTATCCATATCTCAAGCGATTTTGTTTTTGACGGGCAAAAATTGGTACCGCAGCCCTACTTTGAAGATGATCCTCCAAATCCTCTATCCGCTTATGCCGTAAGCAAAATGGAAAGTGAAAAAGCGGTCAGGCATAACGCTCCTTTTTATTCAATAATACGTATAGGCTGGCTTTATGGGATCAATGGCCGATGTTTTGTCAAATCTATTATAAAGAAGGCTATTGAAAAATCAGGAGATATATATGTAGCAGACGATCAATTCGGTTCTCCAACCTGGGCTCGCAGGCTCGCTTATCAGATCAAAGATCTAATAAATACTGATGCCCGTGGTATATATCATGCAACTGCCGAGGGTTATTGTAGTCGTTTTGCCTATGCCAAATATATTATAAAAAAATTGGGTCTAACCGCTGTCATCAGCCCGACATCTATGAAATCCCTGAATAAAAAGGCCACTAGACCCTTGAACTGTTTACTTGAAAACAGGCTCTTAAAGAACCAGGGAATTTGCATTATGCGCAACTGGAAGGATGACCTTGATACATTTCTTGAAAAATATGGAGATACTATAATCAGAGAAGCTGAAGCTGCTATTGAGGTATGATATGATACGATTATTGTTCTCTATCCTGGGATTTTCGTATATAATCTGTCCCTATGATCTTATCCCTGATTTTCTTGTTGGTCTGGGATGGTTGGACGATATAGCTGTAGCGCTCTTTTTAATCTATTATTTAAAACGATTTAAAAAAGGGAAATTCCCTGGTAAAAGCCCAACAAATGATGGGTCAGAGGATAATTTTGAGGATTATGCCAGTAGTTCCGTGAAAGAGGACTCCACTCAATATTTTTATGAGATTCTGGGTTTAAAAAAGGATGCATCCCAAACAGAGATCAAACGGGCATATAAACAGCTTGCCAATAAATACCATCCAGATAAAGTTGCTCATCTTGGAGATGAATTTCAGGCTCTGGCCGAAAAGCGTTTCAAGGAGATTCAGCTCGCCTACCAGGAATTAAAGGATGGTAAGTAAAGTAAATTTCTTGACAAAAAAAACAAGGCCTATATACTTAACCTTTTATTTTTTTTGGGTCATTATATGACTTAATTGTCATCTTTATGTCTGAAATATATCCACGAAGGAAAAGTCTATTCAAAATCAGAGATGATTAGAGATCAATGAATGATGGATTTGAAAGAGTCCATCAACAGGTCGATGTGTCTGTTTGTGTGCAGTATGCACTTAGGGTTCTCTTAAAAATAAATTCGTAGAATTGGCGGCCAGATCTAGCTTGGCTTCAGAGTCTTGCAGGCTCGCTTACCTGTGCGCTCTGATTAAGCAGGTAAGAGCAGACTTCGAAACTGCAGCGAGACTTTTTACGAGGTTATCAAAACATAAATGCTTATTGATCTAAAAACCATCAATCATACTCCTGGTCATTACAATCTGAACCTCCAACCTGATTGGTGGGTTAAAAATGACGAAGATGACCAGATCCTTGGCCTTGACGGGCCTTTGGCAGCGGATCTGAAGATTGCCAGATCAGGGTCTAAATTTATTGTAACTGGTCAATTATCCGGAAAGGTCAAATTGCTTTGCGACAGGTGTCTGGAACCTTTTTCGCGGGATCTGCAATCTGAGTTTGAGATCTCTTTGTTACCTAATGCCAAGGATCATAACCAAAGTGAAATTGAACTGATAAGAAATGATTTGGATTGTCATTTCTTATTGGGAGATGAAATTGAGCTTTTTGATATTATTCGTGATCAGATTTATTTGACCATGTCTATTAAATATCTGTGCAGTGAGAGATGCCGCGGATTATGTACTGTTTGTGGTGAAAATCTTAACTTAGGATCGTGTAATTGTAAAACAGAAACATGGCAACACTCTTTTTCAAACCTTAGAACATTATTGTCTTAGGTTACTTAAGGAATTATGCCAGAGAGAATTTTTAATAAAAATTATTTAATACATAATAAAATACGGTTTTAAAACGCTTTATTTTGCCTGATGTCAAGAAGATCAGAAATGGGTGCTTTAAAATTTATTAGGAAGGTGAATTCAATTTATGGCAGTTCCAAAAAAGAAGACTTCCAAGTCCAAGCGTAATATGCGCCGTTCCCATGATAGTCTAGGGATTTCAACTACATCTACCTGTTCAAGCTGTAATGAACCGGTTTTACCTCATCATGTATGCCTTGAATGCGGTCATTATCGCGGAAAGAAAATTTTAGACGCTAAAAAGACTTGATTTTGTGATCATTTAATACAAAAAAGATATTTTTTGCTGTGAATGGCTAAAGAAAATTGCAACTATTCAGCAAATATCCACCGCAACACTAATCTGATTCAACCATGAAAAACTCTCTAAGAGGTCGTAAAAAAAGAACCCGTTAAATATAAACATGTATAAAGATACACTAGGAAATTCTACAAATAGATTCAGCCCTGATGGGTTCTTTCTTAACGATCTCTAATAC
>DAOWOF010000027.1 GCA_030642205.1 Desulfobacteraceae bacterium
ACCCAATTGATGGTCTTTTCTTAACATTTCTCCTATGAGTGTCAAAACGATACGGGCTCCTGAGCAACCTATGGGGTGTCCGATTGAAACCCCGCTGCCTAAAACATTCGTCTTATCAGGGTCACATTTTAATTCACGAATACAAGCAATGGCCTGTGAGGCAAAGGCCTCATTGAGCTCAATCGTGCCGAAATCATCAATAGTCAGGCTGGTTTGTTTAAGCAATTTTCTAACTGCCGGTATTGGCCCCAATCCCATATAGGCTGGATCAATGGCAGCAGATGAATAACCTTTGACTTTGACGAGTGGTTTTAGGCCCAATTCCTTTGCTTTGTCAGCAGACATGAGGAGTAATGACGCGGCCGCATCATTAATGCCTGAGGCGTTGCCGGCAGTAACACTGCCGCCTTTTTTAAAGGCTGGTTTTAATTTTGCCATTTTTTCGACAGAAGTCTTCATTGGTCTTTCATCAGTGTCAAATACTAATGGATCACCCTTGCGTTGTGGAATTATAACCGGAACAATTTCATCTTTAAAGGAACCATCAGAGATCGCCTTGAGCGCCCTCTGGTGACTAAGAACACCAAGTTCATCCTGTTCTTTTCTGGAGATATTATATTTATCCGCAATATTTTCAGCTGTAATACCCATGTGGTAGCCATAAAATATTTCAAATAGCCCATCCATAATCATTAAATCAACAAGATCGGTATTATTCATGCGCGCCCCCCAGCGAGCCTTCGGAATAGTATAGGGGATAAGGCTCATGTTCTCCATTCCACCAGCCAGAATGACATCAGCTTCACCGCTGGCGATTGCCTGGGCTGCAAGTGATATGGATTTCATGCCGGAAGCGCAGATCTTGTTAACCGTAAAGGCAGGAGTTTCTTTAGGGATTCCCGCATGTATCATGGCCTGCCTGGTTACGTTTTGCCCCTGGCCGGCTCCTACTACATTACCCATAATTACTTCATCAATCTGAATCGGCTGGGAAGTGTCATCATAGTCATATCCCTTTTTTTCAAGATCAATCATTCCAATGCCTTTTATAGCGTCAGGTTCATATTGCAGTTTGGCATCTGTTATAATGGGTTTTAGATTAACCTTTTTTAGAGTTTCCTTCAAAACCAGGGTCCCCAGTTGCACCACCGGTGTTGTTTTTAAAGATCCACCAAAACTGCCTACAGGTGTCCTTGCTCCAGAGACTATTACCACATCTGTCATTATTATCTCTCCTTATAAAATATTTAATAGCTTTTTAAAATTTCATAAATTTAATATAGTATCAAAATGCTTTTAAAAAATATGGAGCAAGATTAGAGGGCAAATGCTTAAGTAAGGTGCTATATTCGTAACTGCATCAAAGGTTTTGATCTATGAAAACCGGATAAAAAGTCTTTTGCGCCTTTTTACCCTGCGGGAGAGGGCTGCCCCTTTCCCACCGTTTGAAGTGAATTCAAATGGTTTCACCCCCAAGCCGGGGCTTACCCTCCTGCCTGTTGATGGATCTTTTACGCATACATAAATGTAACACAGCCATATCTTGCTAAAAAGTAATAGTATATTATTCAGTGTGCTTATAAAATTGAATTTACTTGTGCAAAAAATAAATCATTTAAAATGATAGTATTTATATAAAGATAATCATTTTCAAGTCAACCTAAATCTTAAGTGCCTTTTTGGTAACTATTTGTTTTTATTAATAGTGCTAATTTTAAAAATAAAATCCATCTATATTTTGCGTACGAAAGTCAGACTAAGAGGATTGGAAACATAACCTTTGCAGGTTCAAAATTTTGCCGACACCGGCAATTGTTGTTCCGTAAAGATATAGTGGCTTCTGATATTTTTCTGCAAGAGAAATTAATTGAGACAGGCTGTCATTTACTACGCTTGAGCCTGTTGCCAGGATAACATCAGAGATTTTAAAAAGCTCTTCCGCCATTTTTCTGCCATCCCAGATAAGCACTCCATATTTTTTTTTATTAATATTGTCTTTATCAAGGTCTATTACCTTGAGATTTTGGATGGGTAAATTTTTAGAAAAATTATCTATTATGGCCGGTTGGAATCCAATAATTCCGATCTTTATATCAGCACTGTATCTATCAATAATTGTTCTGACTATCTCCTCTGCACATAATTCAGGCTCTTTATTTTTGCAATGAATAGTCTTATCGGCTGCACCCACATATCGCATTACAGCATTGAGCGTAGCAATAAAAAGAGCCCTGTTACGATTCTCTGTTAATTCTAATTCAAGTATTTTGTTGAGTTTTCCCTTAAAATTGGCTGGAGCATCTGTAAAAGCCTGTCCCTGGGCATTTTTGAAATCCGCCTGAATTAAGAACTCTTTGCCTTGAAGCAAAGGAAAATCTTTTCTTTCTGTTTTACCGATGGCTTCTTCAGATGTCAATATTTTAGCTGTAATGTTGATCTCACTTTCCAAAAGGCCATTTTTTTCAGCTAGATCAATTAACGCTGTTTTTAATTTTGTATACATATTTTAACCCCTTTCCTGCTTTTTACCCAGACAACTCAACGGGATTACTGCCTGTTTTTGCGCGAGCCCTGAGATTCTTTTTGTCAGCAAGAAGCTGCATTCTTTTTGCTTTTTTTATATATCCGGTTTTCGATCGTAAGTAATAGTCTTTTCTCTATCCCCTGTCGAGTTACTGAGCTTTCAGAGCTATGGCGTCAAGGGCAGATACAGCTTGACATTTTAAAATACGATTGACAAATTATCAAGTTTGACTTGACACCTTTATATCATTTGCCTAAGATTCTTTCGAGCTGGAAATTTATATCAGAATGGTTGAATTTTGTAATCTGGGAGTGATGGGCTTGTAAAGAGTCAATGTCATATTTAAAACCTGGAAAACTATATAATGTCTTTTAGTGATTAAAGTTTAAGCCTGACACCAAAATCGGGCGAAAGGGTGAAGTTATGCAAAGGCCTCAAGGCCGCCCTTGCATGATTTTGGAATCCATAATGTTATAGCATGAACAAAGGAGGAGGGACAAAATGCCTAGATTCGGTAGTGTAGAATATGAAAAGAAAGATAATATTGCCCTTATGACGCTTGATGAAGAAAGCAAATTAAATGCCTTATCGCCTGGAATCAGAGAAGGTTTAGTCGCAGGCTTTAAAAAGGCAGATCGAGATGATGGAATTGCGGTGATAGTTGTGACTGGTAAAGGCAAGGGATTTTGTGCTGGTGGAGATATAAGCGGTATGAGTGTAACAGTCGAAAGCGGGCGTAATTTTGCTTATGATATATTGGCTGAATTACATCTTCCTGAAAAAATAAGGAAGCCTGTTATCGCTGCGGTTCAAGGGCTTGCTTTAGGCGGCGGCTTGGAGCTGGCCATTGCCTGTGATCTTATAATTGCATCTGATAAGGCCAAGTTTGGCACTCCTGAGACCAAGGTAGGTCTAGTGCCGGGCTTTGCTATCTTACGCCTTCATCAAATAATTGGTCGTAATAAGGCAAAAGAATTAATATATGGTGGAGAGATGATTACCGCTGAAGAAGCTCATAACTTTGGCTTTGTTAATCGGGTGGTTCCCCATGATAAACTTATGGATGAAGCCATGTCCTGGGCAAAACAACTTGCTGAAAGACCTTCTCTTCCTATGCAGCTTTGCAAATCAGCCATCAATAAAGACTTGGGTGGCGTTGAACTGGCATATGGAATCGATTCGATTGCTCAGCTTTTTGGAAGTGATGATACTAAAGAGGGAATAAAGGCCTTTATGGAAAAAAGGAAACCTGTTTTTTCAGGGAAGTAGATGAAAATGAAGAACTAAATCTTTTTCCTTTAGGAGTTGTTCTGAAATAAGCTGGACTATCTTCCGGACAACCCCTTAACCAATTTCAAGGCATACCATTTTACCCGATATCTGCATCAGAAAAAATTGTAAATCTAAAAGCTGCTATCAAGCTGTCGATGGCTCGTAATGCAATAGTCGCCTATTACGAGCCATTATGCCTTGCTCTTGATGCCTAAGGGTTTGTTTAAAAATTAAAGGCGTAGCTACTGGGGAAAGATTATCTTGATTTAACCATCTGTGAAAATCGGTGTTTAGTAACCGTGTCTTCATCTTCACGCAATTTCTTCATTCTTTTTATTATTTCCTGACTGTCCATGAAGGATTCAACCCTGAGATCCCTTAGTTCAATCCCCTGTTTGTTTATAAATATAATGGTAGGAACACCTCTGATTTGGAAAGTCTTTTGAAGCATTTCCTGGTGTGGATGCTTGTTTGTTAAATCGACTTTGAGTAAGAGAAAATCTTTACTTGCCTCGATAACCTTCGGATCATGGAAGACTTTTTTTTCCATGGCCACGCAAGGACCGCACCAGGAGGCATAAAAATCCAGTATGACCGATTTTTTACCCTTGGCGGAGGCCATAATCGCCGGATCATGATTGACCCAGTTAATACCAGAGTGACTTGGGGAACGGGCCATGAAAATAAGGGTTCCGGCAGACACTGCCAATGCGAGGGCAAGCCCTTTTTTTAAGTACGGAAACAGGCTGTTAGTGCCTCTGCTTTTATCAAACCAGCTCAAGTGCAGCGCCGCTGCCAACATAATGGCGGCAAAGAGGATTGCCTTATACAAATCATTGTTGATCAGTGGCTGTACCTGGTAACCTGCCATCCCAACCAGTACCCATCCCAGGACTTTTTTGATCCAAACCATCCATTCTCCTGACATTGGCAGTTTATCAATGGCGCCAGAGAATATGGCCAGAATGGCCAAAGGGAGGCCCAGTCCGATACTAAGAACAAAGAAGTATAAAAATCCAAGAAAAGGATCACCCTTCTGTCCTACATAAGTCAGTAGGCCCAGTATAAAAGGCCCCAGACAGGGGGCCGCTACAATACCCAGGGTGAGACCCATGAAGAGTGTCCCGGAATAGCCCCCAAAATTTTTAGCTGCCATCCGGGTCATAAAGGAAGGTATCCTGATTTCCCATAAGCCGAAGAAACTAAGGCTCAAGGAGAGCAGGATAAGCGCCACAAAGATGAGCACCATCGGATTCTGCAGAGCAGAACCCATCATCCCTCCGGTCATGGCGGCAAAGACCCCAAGGATGGAATTGGTGAGAGATAGGCCAATTATATATATAAAACCATGAACAAGAGTATGGCCCTCAATTTTTTGACTTTTTCCACCAAAATAGGACACAGTGATTGGAATCAGGGGATAGATGCATGGCGTAAGGTTAAGGGCCAGGCCTCCGATAAAAATAACCAGCAGGGTTAACCAGAGGCTGGTCCTGGCTTTGAAGGTGTTGCCGGATTCAAGGATCGGAGGAGGGATATTGAATAGGGTCTGGTTTTGTATCTGGGATATCCTGCCTAATGGAGAAACTTTTATGGTAAATTTGATTGTGATTGCTTCTGGCGGCAAACATGAATTGTCAGAACAGGCCTGATAGTAGAGCTGACCTTCGAGTTTTTGGTTACCAAGATTGGCCTCTTTACTCACATATAGTCTGGCCATGATCATGGTTTCTCCAGTATAGACATCTACTGGTTCATTCGCATAATCAAAATGTTTTTTCAAAGGAGCCGGAAATTTGATTTCTTTAATCTCTATTCCTGGTGGGTTCTTAAATGAGAGTTTTGAGGCAATGAGACCATCTCCTCCAGGGGTTGGGCCGTGGATATTCCATGAATTCGATATTTGAATTTTAAAGATAATAGGATAGCTGTCTCCACGCGCGTACTGATTATGGTATTGGATAGGAGTAATTTCAACTATATTTGCCCATACAAAAGTATGTCCACATAGTAGATTGAGGAAAAAACATATTTGGAGCAGATGCTTTTTATGGTTTTTGAAAACATCTATAGTCTTTATCATTTTATTTACTCCTGATATAGTCCACTGGCTCTTTGACAGAGGTGATCCGGATATTTGTCTATCCAACAAAAATGGAGCATGTAAAAAAAACGCGCGTAATTTCCTGGCAATGCCCAGGGAGTTCACTTGTTTTTATCCCAAAATACTGGATGGTCTGGTATTAAATAAATGAGGCCCCAATGAAAACATCCAAGCCCCCTGAAATCCAGTTAATGAGTGACGAAGGCATTGACCATTTTATGGACGGTCGATTAAAGCTGATCCAATCCAATAATGGTTATCGTTTCTCCATTGATGCCATCTTTCTGGCTCAATTTGTAACCATCAAGCCAAATGATATAGTATTGGAACTGGGAACAGGCTGTGGTATCATCCTTCTGGCCCTGTTGCTTACAAAACCTGTGGCTCATACCTTTGGTCTGGAAATTCAGGATGAATTGGCATCCCAGGCAGCCCGCAATGTCTGCCTGAATGGATTTGAAGATAAGATGGATATTATTCAGGGAGATATAAAAAATCCACCTTTGATGCCACAAATGGCCAATGTGGTGATATGTAATCCCCCCTATAGGCCAGTTAAAAGCGGACGGATCAACCCTGATCAGAGAAGGGCCATTGCCAGACATGAAATAAAGGCATCTCTGGACAAGATCCTCTATACTGCCAAAAAACTGCTCAAAAAAAAGGGCCGTTTAGCCCTGATCTATCCCTCGGAACGTTTGGTAGAGGTTCTGGTTCGCCTACGGCGCCTCAACCTGGAGCCGAAACGTATCCAAAATAATTATCCAACGAAGAATTCTAAAGCCAAATTAACCCTGATCGAAGCCACACTTGGAGGAAAACCGGGCATGGAAATTGACCAGCCTCTCTTGGGTCAGGGTAATTGGGACCATCCATAGACGCAATTAAATTGGAAAAACCTCCAGCTTTGCCGGGTGGCCCATTACAGTTTGAGAATTCCGGGATTATAAAGGAACCTCTCTTGATATGAGCCTCTCAAATGTTATAAAAAGAGAAATTTCAATAAAAATAGCACAAAGTCTAAGTTATTCCAAATAGGAGTGCAAGTATCATATTCCATGGATACCGAAATATCGGGGAAAAGTGTTATACGGTAAACTGTGAAAACATTTGGGTGAAGTCCTGCAATTGTTTACCTGAACTGACCTTTTATCTTGGCCTCATTAAGTTTACTATGCCAAATATTGTCTTGTGTTAATGAAAAAAAACGACGATAGGAATGTTCTCAGGGGGACTAATGGAATTAGATGGTGGAAAGGCTATGTTTTTATTTGACCCCTTTATTTCATTTTGATCAGATATCTTTTATCTCCTCGCCCAATGCCACACAGGCCAGATTATATTCTAATTCAATATGTTTTAATATTTCCTTTGCGGTATCTGTTTTTTTCTTGCGGCCCATTTCTTCTATCTCTTTGCAAAATGTTGAAAGTCTGACAGCGCCCACGTTGGCGCTAGAAGATTTAAGACTATGAGCCGCTTCATAGATGGACACCGGGTTGTCTTTTTCTACAGATTCCTTTAGGGTTTTTAGTATTGCTGGAGATTTTTCCATGTATAATCTTATGATTTTTACCAGGATATTAGGGACCTCGGGACGTTGCATGGCTATAAGATCATCAAGAACGCCATGATCGAGTATTTCTTCTGATTTGTTATCATGATCAGCCTCTTTTGATTGAGAAACTGTCTGTAAATCCAGGTTGTTATCCTGTACTCCTACCCACCGTTTTATAATTTCCCGTATTTGATCTCCGTTAAAAGGCTTGCTTAAATAATCATCCATGCCAGCTTCCTGACATTTTTCCACAATACCTTTTTCAACATTTGCGGTTAGCGCAATAATAGGAACACGTTGGGTATAGCCTTTTTCCTGTTCAAGCCTGCGGATTTCCATGGCAGCGCTAAATCCATCCATCTCCGGCATATGGCAGTCCATCAAAATCAGATCAAATTTATGCTGTAATGCGGCATTAATTGCTTGTCTGCCATTTTCAGCTACTTCTATGCGATGACAGCCAATCAATTTCAACATATTAATCCCCACTTCCTGATTTACAGGATTATCTTCAGCCAGAAGGATATGAGCATTGAGTCCTGCTATTCCATCAGTCTTTATAGCATTTTCAAAACCATTATCTGCTTTAGTAACTGGTGTATTTGTAACGATGGCCATGCATTTATAAAGTTCAGCCTGGCGTACTGGTTTCCTAAGGTAACGTTGGATTCCTGCATTATTAGCTTCCTTTTCTATATCTTTATCAAAACCCGCGGAGCTAAGCATCACCAGATATAATTCAGGGATTTGCGGATCAGCCTTAATCTTACGCGCAAGCTCAATTCCGTCCACATCAGGCATAAACCAATCCAAAATGGCAATTTCATAGGGATTCCCTTTTGCGGCTGCGGCACGCAACAGTTCCAATGCCTGATAGGCATCTTCAGCGCTGCCATTACGCATTCCCCAAGCAATAACCTGGCGGTGAAGGATCTCTCTGTTTGTAGCATTATCGTCTACAATCAAGACCCTCATTCCACGAAGACTTTTATTGAGATCCTTTTCCTTTGACCTGTGTTCGGGCTGATACTTGAGCCGAAGGATAAACCAGAAAGTGGATCCTTTACCAAGTTCACTTTCTAATCCTATTTTTCCACCCATCAGATCCGCTAAACGGCGAGAAATAGTAAGCCCCAGTCCAGTGCCACCGTATCTGCGGCTGGTAGAAGTATCTGCCTGGGAAAAAGAATCAAAGATTTTGTCCTTTATCTCAGGCTTTATCCCTATACCTGTATCTATAACCTCAAAACGCAGATTGGCATCAACATCCGTCTGCTCAAGAGGAATCACCCGAATAATGATTTCACCCTCATTAGTAAATTTAATCGCGTTCCCCACAAGGTTTGTCAATATCTGTCGCAGAAGCTTGGGATCACCCTGGTAGAATATCGGAATATCAGGAGGCAAAACTGATGTAAGTTCAAGACCCTTTCTATGAGCTTGTTCTGCCATGCGGACTGCTAGTTCCTCCAGTATTTCGCGGAGGTTGAAATCGTATGTTTCAATGGTCATTTTACCTGCTTCGATCTTTGAAAAATCAAGGATATCATTAATGATATCTAATAATGAATTACCTGAACCCTGGATCGTTTCCGCAAAATGCTTTTGTGTGTCTGAAAGTCCTGTAGCCATCAGCAGCTCTGTCATGCCAAGCACGCCATTCATCGGTGTTCGGATTTCGTGACTCATTGTTGCCAAAAAATCACTCTTGGCACGACTTGCCGCTTCAGCCGCATCCTTTGCCTTTTCCAATTTATGAATACCCTCTTCTAATTCTTTATTGGCATCGGAAAGTTCATGTGTTCTAATCCGGACCTCCTTTTCAAGTCTTTCGCGGTGTTTCCCGAGAGCTTCATCACGAGTCTGAATCTGATGGAGCATCTCATTAAATCCATCAATAAGAGTGCCTAATTCGTCTTCGCTCTCCTTGACCGCCCGTACGGAATAATCTTCTTCTCTTGAAACTCTTTTGATTGTATTGGCAAGGTTGATTATGGGCCGTGATATGATTGGTTGAAGCTTTAGGGCAAAAAAACAGGCCATCAAGGTAACTAGTATAATAACCGTAAGTCCAATAAGAGAAGTAATCTTGAAGCTTTTATATATATGTGACATGTCCCTTTGTATCCATACGACTCCAATTATTTCGTTATCTAAAGAGATCTCTTCAACTACATCCAAAGAAGAATCAAAAAAGGGTATCCCTTCAAAAAAAGATTTGCTTTGAGCTGCCTTTAATTTTGAAAAAGATATCGAAAATTGGCTTATATCTTTCTTGGAGGCATCTGTTTTTTTGATTTCGGATCTTTCATAGAAGGCAAAGATATCTCCGGTGCTTGTAAAAAGTCGGGCAGATGTTATATCTGGAACCGCTTTCAGGACAGAAAGAGTTTGGGTGGCAGATTTGTGATCATTGAAGGTAAGAGCGGCGATACTGTTTATCCCAACGGTTTTTGCCAGAGTGGATAGTTCCTCCAGAGAGGATTTGCTTATCCTGAAAGTACTATAGATGCTAAAAGAGATGTAGGTTAAGATAAGGGCGATGATGCTTACAAAGACCATCAAGAATATCATTTTATTTTTTATGGAACTTTTTCTTAAAAATTTCACAATACTCTCCATACTTATAACACCTTTAGTGAAAGTTTGAGAAGCTGTGAGCTTATTATAAGACCTGATTCTTTTCCGGATTGGAGATTAATAATAAACCGGATTTTATTCCCTTGCTTTACCATTCCGATAACACCGCCTGTCTCAATAAAGCTGTCAAGGTCGCTTACTGTTAAAATAGCCATGCCTTTTAAGCCGGATAAAATAGCCTTGAGCCTCTTTTCCTCTGATTTGGCTATGAATATGATATGATATTTGTCTGCTGGATTTATGGTTTTATGGCTGTGAATAATGAGTTTTCGTCCCCGAATCGTTTTTTTTTCGATACTCCTTAAGGCTGCCCCAAATGGATCTTGACCCAGAATACAAATGTTAAAAGGAGATGCAGGATTGCTAAAGGCCGATTTGGGCCACTCTACAAACTTGGCAAAGTTATAGAGATATGCAGCTTTGATCTTATATTCACGGCTGGATCCGGATCCTTTTTCTTTCCACGCATATAAACTATTGATTCCGATCAACAAGACAAGGGCGATAGAGGCCACAAAAGATTTATTGATCATAGATAATCGAAGCATTACAAATTTACCGGAATATAGATGTTATAATGCCATGCCAGCGGCTTAATCCTTAAATGATAAATAAATAATTTCCAGATAATCCCTAAAAGCGCCAGGTTACCTTTCCGTATACACTTCGTTCTATCTCTGTAAGCTCAATAAAAGTCTCCTGCAGATATTCCGGATGCGCCTCATCCAGGAGATTTTGTCCAACAATACAAAATTCAATATTGTCGGAAGCCTGCCATGCAAGACGAATATCAAGGGTAAGATAAGAGTCAATTTCAAGACGGTCCATATTTATTGCATCAATAGCCAGAACATCGTCAACAAAACGAAACCAGAGATTCATGGATAAGTTGTTTTTGAAAGAGATATTTGAGCCCAGGGACACTTGATGCTTCGGTCCATCACCATTCTGCATTTCCTCAAACTGGTTATGGGTATTTAAGTCTACCTCAAGCAAGCTATATGAAAGTTTCCACTGCCACCATGTTGCTGCTTGCCATATAGCCGTCATTTCGATACCATAAGAATTGCCTTTTAATGTATTTTCATATCGAAAAGGTTGAACCAGGTATCCGGTTTGAAATTCATAGGCATCAATATGGTTAGCGCGAAGATTTTTATAATCATTGTAGAAAATTGACATATCAATGGAAAGAGATGGGTCTGGCATCAGACGGTAACCTAGCTCATAAGCAATTAATTCCTCAGACTCATAATCCTTGTCAGGAGTGACTGTTAACGCAATTGGAAAGGGTTGGGGGTTTAATAGACTTAAGGGCGGAATAACCGAAGTTATAATTGTGATATCGTGTTCAGCCCTGGAAGGAGTCCTTACTGCCCGTGAAATAGCTGTCCAGAAATTATGTTCTTGATTCAGAGAAAAAGAAACCCTGAGGCTTGGCTGTATTTCAAAGCCGGAATAGTCATTATACTCAAATTTTGAACCTAGCGTAAGCCATAATCGTTCTTCAATCAATCTGATGCGATCTTGAAAAAATCCACTGAAAAGATCATCTTCGCGACGATTCGGGTCAATTGACATGGTAGCTTTGCCAATATATTTGTCATTTATATGACGATAAGCAATTCCCCAGATAATTTCATGTCGTAAAGTAAATTCGAAAGCGTGCTGAAAATCTACATCAAAAATACCCTGTTTCTCATTGCCATAAACCTCATTACGTTTACTATGATCATAGTAAATCTGCAAGGTGTAATCTGATGTATCAGAGAGCTTATGCTGCAAGCGTGATGCCAGGCTATATCCCGAATAATCAGCTTCATCCCTGACAGTTTGCAAATAGGGATCGGAAAGCGTCGCAAGGAGTATTGTCTGGTCGATATCCCCTTGATATAAATCTCCCTGCAAAGTCACTTTGTTTTTTAAGTCTATCTTTGAGTCCATACGGAAACCACTGCGCAGCATATTCCAGTTATCACCAGCGTCATCTCCATATATATTAACACCTTCGTCACGCTTAAATCCTTTGCAATATCCACGGATATGAGAATTTTCTCCAAAGGCTTTTCCATAACGGATTGCTCCAAAGCCTTTTTCTTCATTTCCAGCGCCAAGGGTTAAAAGACCTCCCTGAGTTTCGCTGGCCTTTTTGGTGATAATATTAATAACTCCATTAACCGCATTTGCGCCCCATAACGTGGCACCAGGTCCGCGAATGACTTCAATGCGTTCCACATCTTCAATCATTACATCTACGGCCTCCCAGAATACACCAGAAAATACAGGATTATAAACTGTGCGGCCATCAATCATTACTAGCAGTTTATTCGCAAAACGACCGTTGAACCCCCTGGCAGTAACTGCCCATTTTGAAGAACCGATACTTCCTATATTAAGACCGGGAACCATACGCAGAGCTTGAGGAACGCTTGTTACTCCATATGAGGAAAGATCTTTATTCGTGATTACATAGATGGCAGCCGCTGCATTAGCAAGTGACTCTGGTTTTTTCGATACGGAAAGTACCTCAAGATTCATCAGCGCCTCAAGGCTGAGGTCAGTAAATCTGAAGAAAAATCATCTGATGCCTTTGCAGTGCCAGCCCAGAGAAATAACAGGATTATAGATAATATCGTAAGTTCAATAAGCTTTTGGATAAGATGGCGTTTATCTGAGCCCTGAACATCAGAAAAACAATGTCTAAAATAATTCATTTCCATTTCCTTTTTTTGAATTTATGAGGCATCAAAAATTACCTGATTTCTTCTATCCTTAGATTACAGAATGCATAAATTATGCCAGCAAAAAGGCCAGGAGAATGGGGGAAATGGGATTACATCTTGAATAGTGAATAAGTTGGCAAGGATGAAATTATAATTAAAACGGTTCATATGAGCAAAAGCAAGAGCGAATAGACTTTAATGACGCATTTTATCCTGTCCTGTCAAGAGGTTCAGCAATATTCAAATGCGGACAAAAGGCAATGGGACTCAAGAGTTGATTGATAAAATACGGAAAAAATACTTACAGGAGAAATTTTACAAGGAGAGAGTCAGAAAAGAGATATGAAGGGTCACCGGATATATTGGATGATTCTTGTATTTCCTTAATTATTTGAAAACAGAAACGGCCCTCTGTCAGTTTCCCTCGTTTAATACAACCATTTCCATATATATTACATTTTCTGACAAGCTCTTTTAATGCATCCTGTAATTGTTCTTTATTAAGCGGTGCATTTTTGACCAGTTTCAAGATGGCTTTTATGCGAAATCGATCCATGCCCTTATATTTTGCTGATAGCTGATCCGAATGCCCCCCTTCTTTGACCACCAGGTATTGGGGAATCAGGATAACAGGATTTAAACAGCTTATTCGAAGCCATAAATCATAATCTTCACAGGCAGGCAAGTCCACATCAAAAAGGCCTGTTTGTTCAAAAAGAGTCCTTTTTAACATAACTGCTGATGGGCTCACCAGGCATAGCTTTAATGAGGCCTTAAAGATATCTCCAGATGGTTTGAGGTGCTTTTTTTTAGGATTAACCCTAAGTCCATTTCTGATCCAGATCTCTTCTGTCTGGCATATGAGGGCCTTGGGGTGGTTCCTGAAAAATGCTATTTGGACCGCCAGTTTGTCTGGAAGCCAATAATCATCAGAGTCTAAAAAGGCAATTAAAGGTGCCCTGGAATAGCGAATCCCTGTATTACGCGCGGCTGAAACACCAAGGTTGGAATGATGTGAAAGGACCGTAATCCTGCCATCAAAAATCGTAAGGTTTTCCCTTGTTCCATCTGTGGAGTTATCATCAACTACAATAATTTCAAAATCAGTAAAGGACTGTTTCAAAACTGATGATATGGCCCTGGTCACTTTTAATGACCGGTTAAAGGTAGGAATAATAATACTGACAGCAGGCATTATGTTATCAAAAAGAATGCTGCCAGACCAGTCAGGATAAAATTTCCTTCGACTATGGCTTCAAAATTGATACCCGGAATAAACCAATGTTTTTCATAGGCCATAAGACAAGCCGTCAAGCCCATAACAGGTATCAGCAGGATATAGAAAGATATTCCAAAAAAATCAAAAAAGGGTATAATAATCAGGGTGATACCTAGAATAAAGAGTACGCTTTTTAATAATATAATAGTCCTTTTTTCTCCTAATGTTATAGGTAATGTTTCGATACCCACAATTAAATCTCCCTGGACTTGACAAATATCAAAAAGGGCTGTTCGTACATAACTAATCAGAAAAGTCACCATAATTGAAGTTAAAGCAACAGGCCAAATGATATCCTGAGTATTCAGCAAAGGTAATAGAGATATAACCGAAACCCAGGCAAGGGCTTCAGATAAACTTCTTGAACCAGGAATATCTTTAATCTTTACAATCGATATTTCCATCTTTTTTTATCAGGTATTATTGGTATACTATAAAAGACACCTAAAAGGCTAAGGGCGAACAAGGCAATCATGGTAGGAAAACTAATAAGATAGGCAACTATCATGCCGACAGCAATGGCAATGACTCCCAATAGATTTAAAAAACGCCAATGTTTTTTCAAAAAGGCGGCTTTCTCCGGATCATTATAAACACTTGCCATCTTGTCTAAAGACTTATTAAACACATGCATGGCATATATATAGAGAAAAGCCAGGATTGGAAAGAGTTCTCCTTGTCCTATTCTAAAAACTGCTGAGATGGCATAAGCAAAGGAAAAAGCTCCTGTTGCGACGGCTAAATTACTTAAAACCAGGAATTTTACAAGCCTTTTAAAAAAAAGAAATAAAAAGGAATCCCTGCGTCCACGAATTCCTTCAATTTCCTGCATAACATTTTTGATCATCCAATTAGGGGTTGAGGCCCCTGCCGTAACCCCGATGATTTCCATTTGGGCAAGTCGTTCTTTATCAAGGTCATGTTCCGTTTCTACATGAAAGGTTGCCAAACCCGCTTTATCAGCTATCTGAACCAGCCTTTGGGTGTTTCCACTATGGTAGCCGCCTACTATTACCATGGAGTCTACCTGTTCGGCCATACTACGAACTTCCTGCTGCCTTTGATGCGTAGCTTCGCAGATTGTATTAAAAATTATAGTATTGGGGAAACGTTTTTTAATGGCTGTTATAATTTCATCAAAAACCTGCTCATCCTGGGTTGTCTGGGCAACAACAAATAATCGCTCAAGCTGGGGCAAGTCTGCCACATCTTCCGGGGCTTGAATCAAATAAGCCGGTTTTTCACTATAACCCATCAAGCCAATTACTTCCGGATGGTCATTATCTCCTACAATTACTACATCATAGCCCTTGCGGGTATAAGATCTGATGATCGTCTGAACCCGGATTACTCTGGGGCAAGTGGCATCAATTAATTTAAGGCCACTGTTCTTAAGGTAGAGGCGTAGTTTCGGAGGTATTCCATGCGCCCTGATTACAATTTTACCAGTCTTTAGGCCTTCCAGGTCTTCTATGGAATGCACTCCTTTGGAAGCCAAAAGCTCAAGCACCTGATTATTATGGATAATAGGGCCATAGGTGTAAATAGGTTTTTCACTTTTATTACTTTCTGTCAGTACCATTTCTATGGCCCTGCGTACACCCATACAAAATCCCGCAGTTTTTGCCAGTTTAACCTTCAAACATATCTCCTTTATGCAATTTTAATCTCAAAAAGCCATAAATTGCGGTTTTTCAATCAAGCCCACATCAATTCAAGTAATTATTCAATGTAACCAACATGGAATCAAAATCTTTAATGCTGCTCAGTGTTTTCCGGATTTTGTTGCTACCAGGAAGGCCTTTAGTATATTTTAAAAGTAAGCCACGCATCATTCTAGCCGC
>DAOWOF010000142.1 GCA_030642205.1 Desulfobacteraceae bacterium
ACCGCAGCCAATACACTTCTCAGGATCTACCTGAGAGACCAGCGGCGAAACCTGGATAGAGGACCTGGAAAGCACAGTGACAGCTCTGGCAGCAGCAGCCATAGACTGGGCTATGCTTTCATCAAGGGGTTTGGGATAATGAGCCAATCCACAAACAAAAAGACCATCTGTGGCAAAATCTACCGGCCGTAATTTGGCATGGGCTTCCATAAAAAAATTATCTTCATTAACCGGCACCTTATAAAAGGCAGATATCTTATCTGTAGCCCTTGGCTCAATGGCGGTAAGTAGATTTAGGAGATCAGCCTTAATCAGTATATCTCTCTGCAATATGGGATCAAAGACCTTTACTTTCAGTCCATCCTTATCCTCTGTAATAATTGGTTTGTTTGCCCTGGCATACCGTATAAATATAACGCCTTTTCTTCTGGCCTCCAGATAAAGCCTCTCCCTTTCTCCATATGTCCTTATATCCCTATAAAGGACGTATACATCCTTGGCAGGGTCATCATCTTTAATCGAAATTGCCTGAGAAATCCCTGTGGCACAACATAACCTTGAACAATAAGAATGGTTTTCATCACGAGATCCAACGCACTGAATGAAAACAACACTTTGTGCCTTTTTCAGGGCATCAGGGTTATTTTCAATTTCATGCCAGCGTGTAACCCTTGGATTTTTTCCATAGAGATATTCCCGGGTTTCAGAAGCCTTGCCTCCGGTTGCAATAACAGCAATTCCGTGTTGAATCGTTTTTGTCTGACCAGCTTGATCAATTATCGTCTCAAAATTTCCTACAAAACCGGATGCTCCGATTATTTCAGCGTTCAATAATATTTCTATTGCTGCATGGGCATCAATTTTTGCAATAAGATCCTTCATAAAAGAAGGAATGTCATGTCCGCTCCAGGTCTTGCTAATCTCCTGAGCAGCTCCTCCCAATCTATCCGTTGCTTCCACAATAGTAGTAGGAAATCCTTGATCAGCCAGATTAATAGCAGCTGTCAAACCTGACAAACCACCCCCAATAACCAGGGCAGATTTATCAATATCAACTTCAATAGCTGGAATTGATTCCAGTAACGAGGTCCTGGCTGCCGCCATGCGGATCAGATCTTTTGATTTCTCAGTGGCCTTTTTCTTGTCATTAGAATGGCACCAGGTGCACTGGTTTCGAATATTTGCCATCTCAAATAGATAAGCATTAAGCCCGGCATTACGAATTGTTTCCTGAAACAACGGTTCATGTGTCCTTGGAGTACAGGCCGCAACCACTATGCGATTAAGATTATGTTCCTTTATAACCTCTACCATTTTTTCCTGGGTATCCTGGCTGCATGTGAAAAGGTTTTCTTCCACATAAGTCACATCTGGCAGTCGTTTTGCGTATTCAACCAAAGAAGGAACATCCGCAATGCCACCAATATTAACACCACAATTACAAACAAAGACTCCAATCCTTGGAGGTTGATTCATAATGTCAATTTCTTCAGGAAAGATCTTTTTCTTGACAAGGGTTCCTCTCGCGGGAGACAAGATAACAGACGCAGAGCATGCTGCCGCACTTGCTTCAACAACAGACTGCGGAATATCCTTTACGCCCTGCATGACTCCGGCCACAAAAATTCCCGGCCTGGAAGTTGCCACAGGCGTAATATCTTCTGTTTTGACGAAATCATATTGGTTTAGTTCAACTCCCAGAGTAGAAGCGACCTCAATGGCTGAATCAGCAGGCTCCATACCCACCGAAAGTACTACCATATCAAAGGTCTCTTTATTTGCTTCTCCAGCCTCTGAAACATAAGTAAGGTTAAGGGTTCCGTTATCATCTATTTCAGTGATGGAATGAATCCTTGACCGAACAAAATTAACGCCTTGTGTTTTTGCCCTTTCATAATATTTCTCAAAGTCCTTGCCATGAGTTCTCATATCCATAAAGAATATTGTTGGGCTAAACGCATCTCCAATATGTTCCTTTGCGATAACAGCTTGCTTAATGGCATACATACAGCAAACTGAAGAGCAATACTCATTATCACATCTGTTGATATCACGAGATCCGACGCACTGGAGCCAGGCAATCTTCTTTGGTTCCTGATTGTCTGAGGGTCGCAGGACATGCCCTGTGGTAGGCCCGCCAGCAGCCAGAAATCTTTCAAATTCCAGACTTGTAATTACATTGGCAAATTGTTTATGCTGGTAGACATCAAGATTAGCCGGATCAAAAGTATCAAGTCCGGATGTAAGAATAACCGAACCTACATCAATAGAAAGGATCTCTTCTTGCTGAGAATGAGTCTCCAGGGTTACGGCTTCGGCCTGGCAGACAGACACACACTGGTAGCATTCACAACAGCCGCCACAGTCTAAACAGCGACCGGCTTCACGGCTTGACTCAGCATTCTCCATGGCAAGATTAACTTCGTCAAATCCACCCAGCCTTTTTTCTATTGCCAGCGTTGGAATAGATGCCCTTTTTCCAAGTGGCTCATCTTCAGAGATATCAAGCCAGTTTGTCCCCATGGGAGGATCATCCTGCCATTCCGTTGGAAGAGCGACCCCTTCAAGATAGTCCGAGATATATTTCGCAGCTCTTTTGCCCGCCTCAACAGCCTCTATAACTGTTGCAGGTCCGGTAATGGCATCCCCACCGGCAAAGATATAAGGAATATTGGTCTGAAGAGTCTCGGAGTTGACCTCTAACAGGTTCCATTTGGAAATATTAAGGCCATGGTCATTACCCAGTAAATCAAAATCAGGCTCCTGGCCAATGGCTGGAATGATATGGCTTCCGTCAATAAAAAATTCAGAGCCCTCTACCGGAATAGGCTTGCGTCTTCCGGAGCTGTCAGGCTCAGTAAGACGGGTGCGGATACATTCGATTCCTTTAAGGTCGCCGTTTTCCTGTATGATTTTTAAAGGCGCCACCAGAAAATGAATCTTGACCCCTTCTTTTTCAGCCTCTTCCACTTCCTCAGGTTCAGCCAGCATTTCGGTCCGTGAACGACGATAAATAATATGCGCCTCAGTGGCGCCCAACCTAAGGGCCACGCGAGCCCCGTCAAGGGCGGAATGTCCTCCACCTATAATAATGACCTTGCCTTCTACTTGTTTCACTTTCCCAAGATGAACATCCCTGAGAAAAGTGGTTATATCAGAGACGCCATTGCTCTCTTCTCCCTGTATCCTCAGTTTGAGGCTTTTCCAGGCGCCAATACCCATAAAAATAGTATCAGCTCCATTTTCACGGAGTTCCTGAATCGTCAGATCCTTGCCAATAGCCACGTTGGTCAGGATCTTGATTCCATAACGTTTCAGGTTTTCAATCTCGGCATCCAGCACGGATCTTGGAAGGCGATGCTCAGGTATTCCATAACGCATCATGCCACCGGTTTCAGGCATTGCCTCATAGACAGTAACCTGATAGCCATCCAATGCCAGAAAATAAGCGGCGGAAAGTCCTGCAGGGCCTGAACCTATAATAGCAACTTTCTTTTCTTTCGGTATTATATCAGGAAGCGGCAAATCATTGAGATTCACATTATCAGCTGCTACTCGCTTGAGCTCCCTTATGGAAATTGCATCATCCACTTCCATGCGACGGCAGCTTTTTTCACAACGATGTGGACAAATCCGGCCCAGGATACCGGGGAAAGGAAGATCCTGCATTATAATTTCAACTGCTTCCCGATATTTCCCCACCTTGACCATTGCCACATAGCCCTGTACATTTATATGAGCCGGACATGACATTCGACAGGGAGCAATATCTACTTTCTCAATGCAATAACTACCGGGGATGGCTTGTGGATAGGCCTTATAAGCGATTTTACGCTGAGCCAGGGAGGCATTATAGACATCAATTCTATCCACAGGACAAACATCTGAGCAATCACCGCACGCCGTGCATTTATCAGAATCAATAAAACGTGGTAATTTCCTGAGCCTTACCTTAAAATTGCCTTCTGTTCCTTCCAAATTTACTAAATTTGAGCAGGTATGGAGTTCAATATTGATATGACGGCCGACCTCGACCAGTTTTGGTGAAATAATTCACATAGAGCAGTCATTGGTTGGAAAAGTCTTGTCCAGCTGGGACATAACTCCTCCTATTGCAGGAGTCTTTTCCACAAGATGAACATAATAGCCTGAATCCGCCAGATCCAAGGCCGCTTGCATTCCTGTGATACCGCCACCAACAACCATTACTGCGCCCGGAATATTTTGAACTAGTTCTTTTTTCATTGAAATTTCATCCTTAATATAGTGAAAAAAGCTTATTTTTTTGGTTCAGAAGAATGATAAATAAGGGTATGAAATCATTCACAATCCTAATCCTAATTCCAATTCCATATAATAGTTAGGACAGCTTTTAGTACTGTTTAGAAAAGAATGGACAAGAGTACTCCAAGTTGTAAAAATTCTGTTGCAAAGCAAAATTTTCATTTCAACAGGGAGTAGCCTATGGAGACAGTAGGCTATCTCAGATGTCCAACGTATCTAAGCCTCAGAAAAATTTTTTATTGGTTTTATTTTCAACGATCAAGATGCTTCGGGGGCGTATGAACTTTCGTAATTTGAGTCGTTACAGCAATATGCATGAAAAAAAGTTTTTCAAGAAACTTCAGGAAATCATTCGATTTCGCCATGTTTAATCATGTACTTATTACGGAAACAATCCCTCAAAATAACAAAAAAATAACCGCCATCGGCGCTTCCTATATTTCTAAAAGTAGAAAGTACAGTTAAAGGATTGACTATTTTTGAAGCGGTGTGACGAATAAAAGTAAAAAAAGTCAGGGAATTTCATCCCTCGCTATTGTTAATCTGAACTATAACACTGCCTACAATCTTTCTGTTAAGCAAAATCAAAGCTATTTGCGCGAGCATGGAATCACTCATATTGCGGCTGATGGTTTTTACTCTAAAATCCGTTTTATCGACGGTATCTGTGAGCTTGGCTTTCATCAGAACTGTCGTCTAAGAAATGATGAGAACCTTTGCTACCTCTACAAAGGGCCTCAAAGGGAAGGTAAAGGTAGAGCAAAATCTTATGATGGCAAAGTCAAATTCGATGATCTCTCCCGATGGGAATTCATTATCGAAGTTGAACCGGAAGTATTACTGTATACTGCCGTTCTTAACTCACCTTGTTTCAAAAGAAATCTCAACGTTGTATATTTACTGAACAGACAAAATCCTGAAAAACAACGTTATGCATTATTCTTTTCAACTGATTTGATACTCTTTGCTTTAGTATTTTTTAATTGGTATCGAGCACATTTCCAAATTGAATTTATTTTTCGTGATGCTAAGCAGTTCACCGGAGTTGCCAATTGCCAAGCTCGAAAAAAAGAAGCTCTGCATTTTCATTTTAATGCTTCTTTAACCACGCTCAATCTCTTGAAAAAGCAGGACAGGGAACTTAATGAAAATTCCGGTTCCAAAGTCTGTTCAATCGCATCATGGAAAGCACGCTATTTCAATGAACATCTGCTTGATCGATTTATTTCACACTTGGATTTGGACCCTATCTTCATAAAAAATACTCCTCAATACGAGGAACTTAGGAACTACGGCGTTATTGCCGCTTAATTTTGTCCGAACTATTGCTCTTAAATAATTTTGTTATATAAAAAAAATATGTCACGACCACTCATTTTTAATAAAGGAAAAAAATGCAACAAAAACTAAATCTGAAGTCTATTATTTTATTGCTATCCATGTGTTTTGCTGCCACCCCTGTATTTGCCAACACCATGTTTTCTTTCGACTCAGCTGATATCAGCTGGGTTGGCCAAGGGGAATCTGTTTATGTTACACCCGATGATGGTTATTTATTTACCTCCAGTGGCACTCAAAATTATATCAGTTTGGATATTGCCAGCCTCAACTCCCCATTTGGGCCAGAATGGAACCCTAACAGTGGAGACGATTACAATTATTGGACATTGGATATTGCTGCTCCTTTCAACGATTTACTTGAGATTGGCCTTTATGACAATGCTGCCCGCTATCCATTTCAAGATGATGACCAACCAGGCCTTACCTTGTCTGGAAACCACAGGGGTAATAATCGTAACAGCGGATTTTTTGAGATTTACGAATTAAGTTTTGATACCGATGGTTCTTTAGCTTGTCTTGGTGTTGATTTCACTCAATATGGTGAAGAATCTCAGAATCGTTGGATTACTGGTAGTATTCATTACAACACATCTCCGGTACCTGAACCGACAACCATACTTTTTCTCGGAATTGGTTTGGCTGGATTGTTTGGAAACAGGATTAAAAGAAAGAAAAAATAATATCTTCTTCCATA
>DAOWOF010000133.1 GCA_030642205.1 Desulfobacteraceae bacterium
ATTACACCTCAATTATTTAGCCGGACTTAAAATAAATTAGTCAGCTAAAATTTGATCTTCGAAATAATCTTCGACAGGCTGTCAGGGAATGCAATATTTAAAATTTTCCATACAATATATTGCGTGTTGAAAATTATTTTTGGGCTCCGTAGCAACCTGTCAAGACCTTTGCAAAACACCACCTTTCGTCCAATTTCGGTGTCGGTCTGCGTATTGCGCGCAGACCGGTCAGGCTCAAATTTTAACATTCGAAATACTGGATGTATTCCTGTGTTTAAAATTTTTATACCCTTTGAACATAAACGAAATTAAACCTTTTTTAAAGGTCTCTATTTATTTCATATGGTTAAAATCTGCGCCTTTCTTAAATATTGGACAAAGTTGAAAATTTAAAAAAATGGCTTCTATAAAAAATATGCTAATCTACCATAATAATATGAATGCCATTTTTTCAATGTATTTGTCAAGATAATTTTATGGTTTTGTAAAATTTACACTTCTCATGTAGACCTCAATAAATAAGGGATTTATCCTTGACACAAAAATTTCTTTTTCTTATGCTCGATAAAATAATATATATTCCAGATAAGCGAGACTCTTGCAGAGATACAAAAGAATCATGTTAAAACACAACATATTGCATCTGGACTGAAGAAGCGCCCATATTTTGCAGGTATCTGCAAGGGACTCAAGCTATTATTAGCTTTTTTGATTCTTGTTCCAATCATTACAGTTTGAGTCTAGTAAGCCTCTTGCAGAATTTGCCCAAAATGGCATAGCTAACAAATCAAAGAGTGACAAGCATGTATGATCTCTGATGGATTCTGCATATTATGCGCCAATTATCAAGGAACACAGTAAATCTTTGGGCCATGTTCCTATAATTGATATCAACTCCCGCGGGAACAAGAATATTGAAAAAGGAACTAAAGGCAGAAGCTAAACGAGCTAAGCTTACCAACCTTGAACGACCTGAAGATAGACCTTCAACGAAAGATCAGATGTTGAAAGGATCAATGGCCGTCTAAAGGATGAATTCAGCAATTATTCCTGATGCAGATGGTTGTTTCTGCAAGAGGCTCTAGTGAAAGGATTGCAGCAAATTATTGTGATCTTAAAATCCTATTGTTTACTATTAAAACCAAATTAAGAGCTTTGCTTCTTGGAATGAGAATAAAGAATTTATTAATTAGAACCGGATAAAAAATTGGTAGAGACAGAAGTAAAGAAAATAATATAAAGGAAAGAGGTATTTATGGTAGATCAAGAAAAGAAAGTCAGGCTACTGGTTGCCAAACCAGGGCTGGATGGCCATGAGCGTGGCGCTTGGGTCCTTTCCTATGGATTACGGGACGCAGGATTTGAGGTAATTTATACCGGATTAAGGCAAACGCCGGAACAGATTGCCAATGCTGTTATTCAGGAAGACGTTAAAGTTGTAGGGCTTTCCATCCTTTCCGGGGCACACATGTTTTTAACTAAAAAAGTTATAGATACTGTCAGGAGTAAGGGAGCATCAGATGTCCTTTATCTTGTGGGAGGAGTAATTCCTGATGAAGATTTTCCAAAATTAAAAGAGTTAGGCGTCTCGGGTATATTTACTGCCGGATCTTCCATAAGCCATATAGCGGATTTTATACGGTCACAAGTTTAATATTGAAAGGATCTAATGATTAAGCAGGATCTTTCAATAATTAAGAACTATAGCTTTCGAATGTTCATATAATAATCTGTTATGATTACGGCAAGCGAAATCTTTTTTTGTTGGGATAAGCGATAAAGAGGCTTTTCATACCATACCCTTGAGCATTTGATGGACTCGTAGAAAGTTCATCAACAGATCAGAAGGCATGTCTGCGTGTGGCACGCACATATAGGTGGACGCATCCCAGCCGGATAAAAAGACACGCCGACTTTTTATCCGATTATCAAATTTGGGTAAAAGACAAAAATAATATTGACCAGATACAGCCTTTATTCATAATGTTGCGGGTAATGAAATTAAGAAAGGAATTTGGTTTTTATTCCATCGTTAACTGATGATAACCATCAGGAAATATGAGATTTGGACTTAGGAAAGGAGAATTTTGATGGATATAGAATGGAATATTGGCTTAATTGTTAAAAAAAGAGCCATGCTTACTCCAGATAAGGCAGCAATGATATTTGAAGATACTCCAATTACTTATCAAGAGTTAAATAAACGGACTAACCGAATGGCAAATCTAATGCAAAGTAAAGGGATCAAGAAGGGGGACAGGGTCGCTGTAGTACTATTGAACTGTCCGGAATTCTTTGAAATCTATCTTGCTTCAGCCAAATTAGGTGCTATTTTTGTTCCCTTGAATTTTCGTCTGGTTGGCCCTGAACTGGAGTATGAATTAAATAATTGCGGAGCCAAATTTCTGTGCTTTCATGAGGCTGTTATTAAAAATATTGATTCTATTCGTAATAAGCTTTCAATTGATGCTGGCAATTATCTATTTTTAAAAAATTTTGAATCCAGGGATGCTGTCTGTCCTGATTGGGCAGTTGACTATGATATTGCAATGAAAGACGAGAATGATGAAGAACCTGTTTCAGATAAACCGGTATCCATGGATGATCCACTTTGTATCATGTACACTTCTGGTGTAACCGGTGATCCTAAAGGAGCGGTGCTAACTCATGGCCAGACCTACTTTAAGAATTTTCAGGTCATATTCTATATGGATTTTCTCAGTGATGATATATTTTTGGCCCAGGTGCCTATTTTTCATTCCGGTGGTCTCTTTGTTACAAGCACTCCTTGTTTATGTCGTGGAGTTACCTTTCTCCTGCGTCAATCCTTTGATCCTGGAAAATTTGCAGAGGATATCGAAAAATACAAGGCAACCTATGTTTGTGGAATGACATCTATGTGGAAAATGATCATCCAGGATGGAACAATAGATAAAATTGATACCAGTCATGTAAGAATAGTCGTGGGTGGAGGAGAAAAAACTCCTACCAGTTTGTTGGATAATCTAGCTGCAAGAGGCATGCATCTTCAGATGGGATATGGCCAGACTGAAAATTCATTTATGATGCTTTTAGCAAAAGAAGATTGCGAAAGGAAACGAGGGTCTGTTGGCAAACCAGGTTTTTTCTCAGAGATCTGGATTCAAGATAAGAAAGGAAATAAATTACCCCCAAAAGAAATCGGTGAAATAGTAGCCAGGGGTCCGGTTGTAATGAGTCAATACTGGAATATGCCGGAAAAAACTAAAGAGGCTATCGTAGATGGTGTTCTGCACACAGGAGACGTGGGCTATATTGATGAAGAAGGTTTCTTTTATCTGGTTGACAGAGAAAAAGATATGTATCGGAGTGGAGGCGAAAATGTATATCCCGCTGAGATAGAAAAGATCTTGATGAATCATGGAAATATACTGGATGTCGCGATTATAGGTGTGCCTGATGAAAAATGGGGTGAAACTGGAAAGGCATTTATTATGACAAAAGACGGGGAGACAATCCCTGTGGAAGAGGTAAGGGCATTTTTGGATGGAAAAGTAGCAAGATATAAATATCCTTCCAAATTTCAATTTGTAGAATCATTGCCTATGACGACAACCGGCAAGGTAAAAAAAGCAGAATTAAAAAAGAAATACGGTACGCGCCTGGATCAATAATTTTGTTTATACCTCGAAAGGCCATAAATTGCTGTTTTTTAATGGCACTGAATATCATGTGCATTGTCAATATCCAAGATAACAAGCCTTCATGCCTTGCTCTTGATACTCATTGCTTACCGAAAAAGACTCAATTTATAACCTTCCAGGGTATATATCTTGGTAGCTAAATTTTTACAAAGGCCATAAGAGGAGAAAAATATATTATGGGTAAGATTGAAGAAAAAAGAAGGGAGTGGATGGAAAAACAAGTGACTCCCAAGTTGAAAAAATTAAAATTAAAAGAAATGCCCTCTCAATTTTACACCCCTCCAAATGATCGGGAAGACCCTGATTTCCTAGAAAAGACTGGTTTCCCGGGGCAATATCCTTTTACAGCGGGAAACGATCCTGTGCCTCGCTGGCAGGCCTTTGCAGCGGCTCAGGCCAAGGCAAGCCTGAAATTTGAATTCGGCGGGTCGGGGGCCAGCGGAGCGGGCATGTATGCTGGTTTTGGCGCTCCTGAAGATTATCGTGATTATCTCCTGCGCATGCGTGAGATGGGGAGTCAAGCCGGGCCAAATTTTGCAATGGATCTTCCTACCCAGTGTGGTTATGATTCTGATTCTCCTCAGGCCGAAGGAGAGGTTGGGCGAGTGGGAGTTGCAATTGATACTCTCAAGGACTTTGAGATCGTGTATTCCGCATATACCGGTGATGTGAATATTGATAAGGTATCCTCCAACTATACGATCAATGCCCCGGCCATGATAATTATTGCCATGTACGCATCAATCGCTATTCAGAGGGGCATTCCTATAGCAAACCTAAGGGGAACACCTCAAAATGATATTCTTAAGGAATTCATCAGCAGGGGCACTTATATCTTCCCTCCTGGCCCTTCTATAAGACTTTTTCGGGATATACTTGTTTTCTGCACTAAAAACATGCCTAAACTGAATATCACAAGTATTGGCGGATATCATATTCGGGAAGCTGGCGCCACTCGTGTCCAGGACCTTGCCTTTGCCATGGCCAATGGAGCCACCTATCTTCAGACAGGGATTGACGCTGGTCTTGATATTGATTCTTTTGCTTCTAAATTTAGTTTTAATGGCTTTGGCGGAAGTATGGAAATTTATAAAGAAATAGCTTTTCAACGCGCCGCCAGACGTATTTGGTCCAGGATGTTAAAAGAACGTTTTGGGGCAAAGAATCCACGGAGTATGATGGTTAGACAGGTCATGACAGCCCATATTGGATGCTCCAGCGCAACTTTGCAGAGGCCGCTCAATAATCTTGCCAGGTCGGTTGTGGGAGCCATTAGTGGAGGTATGTGTGGAAGTATTCCTTTTGCCATGCCTCCCTGGGATGAACCTCTTGGGCTCGGTCATAGCATGGAAGCCAAGCAGTTGGGTTATGATGTTAACCGTATACTTATCTATGAAGCCAAACTTGGAGAAGTTCTTGATCCCTGGGCTGGTTCTTATTTTATGGAGAACTTGACAGATGAGATCGAAGGTCAGGTAATGGAAGAATTTGAGAAAGTGGAAAAGATGGGCGGTTCCGTTGGGTGCATTGAAAGCGGCTATATGCAACGAGCGATTGCGAGAAGCGCCTATGAAAGACAAAAACGGATTGAAGATCTGGAAGAATTTGTTGTTGGTGTCAATTGCTTTAAGGGGCCAAATGAGCTTGATATTATGACTGAACGCAAGGTTGCCGACCAATATCCCAAGGAATTGATGGAAACAGCGGAAGAACGTAAAGTTACAGCCCTTAAACAGCTAAAAAAGGAGCGTGACAATAAAGAGGTTGACAAGAACCTGAAGGATCTGGAAAAGGCAGCCAAGAATGAAGACATAAATTTGATGCCCCATATCATGGATTGTGTCCAATCCTATACTACCCTTCAGGAAATGTGTGATGTTATGCGTGGTATTTTTGGCGAATATGAGCCAGCTAAGATCTAATACTCTTATCCTAGCTTTTATATGAAAAAACTTAATACGTATCTTCAACTTTTTATGCTAAGAGTCTGTCACGAAATAACTACCACATTTTGCATCTCATTTATCTCGAGACAGACTCTAATATTAAAATCTCTTTGATTGGAAAGAAGATAAAAAAATGGATAAACAGTGGAAGGAATTACTGGATGGGCTGAAGGCGGGTCACATCTATTCCATGGCAAAAATGATTACCAAGGTTGAAAACAGGGATCAGGGATGGATGGATATAATGAAAGAAATCTATCCCGATACCGGGCAGGCTAAAATCTTTGGCATTACTGGTGCTCCTGGTACTGGAAAGAGCACTTTAACCGATCAATTGACACTCAATTTAGTTGGTCAAGGTTATAGTGTTGGAATTATTGCTATTGATCCTTCCAGCCCTTTTTCAGGCGGCGCATTATTAGGTGATCGTTTGCGAATGCGAGATGTTTGTCAGATCGAAGATGTTTTTGTTCGCTCGATGGCGACCAGGGGAGCTTTGGGAGGTCTGAGTCTTGCTGCCAAGGATGTAATAAAAATCATGGATGCCTTTGGCAAGGATATAATTATTATTGAGACCGTTGGAGTCGGTCAGGATGAAGTGGATGTTGTCAGCTCTGCTGATGCAGTTATGGTTGTTTGTATTCCGGGGATGGGTGATGGCATTCAGGCAATCAAGGCGGGAATAATGGAAATTGCTGATATTTTTGTTGTTAATAAGGCAGATCGGGATGGAGTAGAACAAGTAGTTATGGACATTGAAGGCATGTTGAGCCTCAGTTCTACCAATGAATCTCAGAAAAATGTTCCTGTCGTTAAGACAGTAGCTATAAAAGGCGAAGGCATTTCGGATTTAGCTTCAATCCTGATTAATGACTTTGATTCTCGAATAAGAGACGATTCCTGGCAGGAACAGCGTATTAGGGAAGAAATTTTGACTCTTCTGGAAAAAGAAATATTTAATTATATTCGTTTACGCTGGAACAGTAAGGGAGAGCTTGATAAGGCTGTTAGGCAGGTACTCAAAAGGGAAAAAAGTCCTTATTCGATTGTTCAGG
>DAOWOF010000221.1 GCA_030642205.1 Desulfobacteraceae bacterium
ACGTTATCCACGCGAGGCCTTAAAGCATACCCTTGGGATGTTGGGAGAAGGGCAGGTTTCCCTTACAAAGATCATGATAACGGTTGGTCATGATGTAGATGTAAAGGATTTTGATGCCGTCAGCCTGGCGGTCTGGAAATACCTCAAGGCTGAAGAAGGCATTCATCTATTGACTCCTACGGCCCAGGATACCCTGGATTTTACCGGACCGGCCATGAATTCAGGAAGTCGCCTGATCCTTATGGCTACTGCAAGGGAGGGACAACAGATCAGGAAAATTCTACCATCACCACCGCCCTCTCCAAAGGAAGTGCATCGCTGTATTAACGGGTTTATGGCATGGGGGCCAGCCTTTCTCATTGTACAGGTACAAAATGATATTAACCTTGCCAACCTGCGCCAGGCCCTTGAATCCCATCCGGTCACAAAACAATATCTTTTTCATGTCCTGGTTTCAGAAGATGTCCCGCTGGGAGACAAGACCATGATGTTATGGGGCTGGTTTACACGTTTTGACCCTTTAAGCGATTTATATCCATCCCGGCTGATTGTCAAAGGAAACCGGTTGATATATGATTTTCCTATTATAATTGATGCCCGATGGAAGCCAGGCTACCCAAAACCACTGGAGTTCGATCCAGTCATTGAAAAACGGGTTAATAAAAAATGGGAAGACTATAACATCCCCTTAAATTAATTTTGGGGCATAGTTACGTTAATTATTGCTACAGCAGCAACTATATTAAATGCTTATGAAATATTCAATATCATTAAAATCAGCTCTTGAAAAAGGCGCCAGTCTCAAAAGACTTAATCGCAGGGAAGCCTTTTCCCTGGCTGAAACCATTACGCCTGAGATCCTTCATGAATTGGGAGCGGCAGCTCTCGCGAATCGCAGAAGTCGATTTAATGATCAGGCCACGTATATTTTTAATATGCATATCAATCCCGCCAATATTTGTACTATGGGCTGCTCATTCTGTAATTATGCTGCATCTGCCAGAGAAGAACATGCCTATGTGCTGGAAGAGGATGATATTATCGAGAAGGTTAAAAGGCTTAATCCCACAGAGACCCATATCGTAGGAGGCCTGAATAAGGTATGGCCCTATGAGCGTAATTTAAACCTGGTACGCCTATTGCGCCAGAATTTTCCTTGTCTCCACATAAAGGCCTATACTGCTGTTGAGATAGCTTTTTTTGCCAAAACATCCGGAAAAACAATGCAACAGGTTTTAGAAGAATTACTGGAAGCAGGGCTGGACGGCATGCCAGGGGGTGGAGCGGAAATCTTTTCCGAGCGTCTGTATAAAAAACACTGGCCAAATAAATGCAGTCCAAAGGAATGGCTTGAAATACATAAATTAGCTCATTCTATGGGGATTACTACCAATTCTACAATGCTTTTCGGGTTTGGAGACACATGGCCTGAACGAATTGAGCATATGCTTGCTCTAAGACGGGCACAGGATGAGGGAGGACGCTTTATGTGCTTTATTCCACTTGCCTTTCAGCCGGGGCAAGGTAATTTTATTGAGCAGGGGCCTACGCCCCTTGATACACTTGCAGTTCTGGCCATTGCCAGACTTGTAATCGATAATATCCCGCATCTAAAGAGTTATTGGCCCATGACAGGCCTTGAAACTGCTGCCGCCGGTCTGAGTTGGGGAGCAGATGATATGGATGGAACTATTAATGAAGAAAAAATAGCACATCTGGCGGGTGCTCCAACACCTAAGGGGCTGGCCAGGAACAGGATGATAGAGACTATTTCCATGGCGGGTTTTCTTTCGGTTGAGCGGGATGGCCGATTTCATGAGGTATCTTCCTTAGAAGAGATAATGGATTAAAGATGCCTTACCCAATTGCCATGATTCCCTATACCAATATGGCACCTTATAGAGAATTGGGAGAACCCCTGGGCTGCCGGTTTATACCCTGTGTGCCAAGTAAAAGTATCTCCATGCTTAAAAATGGTCAGGTACTGGCCGCGGCCGTGCCTGTGGGAGGGATACCCGTCCTTGACGGCCTTGTAGACTATGCGGGAAAATTTGGGATAGGAGCAAAGGAAAGATCCAAAAGTGTATTATTCTTCTCAGATCGGCCATTTCATGAATTTCGAGCGCCGGCCAGGATGTTTTTAACAAGTGATTCTGCCTCCAGCGTTCGGTTGTTATATTTGCTCATTAGCTATAACCAGGGCTTTGATGATTTTCCCAAGCAGATCAACGATCCTTTACAGGCAAATGGAGAATTAATAATTGGTGATGCGGCCTTAGATAAAATCAGTGCCTTTCGCTTGCTTAAAAGCGCGAATACAAGATCAGATGATAAACCGGTTTATATTACAGATCTGGCTACTGAATGGTATAAACAGCATAAATTACCCTTTGTATTTGCCAGATGGGTAATTCGCAAGGATGCCCCACTTAAGGCAAAAAAGGCCATAGCCGACTGGCTGGCTGAATTTAAAGAAAGGGAGGCTGAACTTGTTCAAGCCGCTGCTCCTGAGGCTGCCAGGAGACTTGGGATTCCTGAAACAGAAGTTTTAGATTATTTTAAAGTTATAAGGCGAATCCTGATCGATGAAGATCTCAAAGGTCAGGAGCTTTTTTTAAAAGAAATTATGAATAATGACTATAAATATCAATAATCCTAATCCCGCAACTCGAGTTGGAGAACGTTATGACCGCCGCGCCGGTCTGGAGTTCCTTCAAAAAATGCCCATGGGAGAATTAATGCGCATGGGCTTTAAGGCCAGGTTCCAGCGTATTCCCCTGAACAGGGTTAGTTTTGTATATGACACAAATCCTAATTATACAAATATCTGTGTTACCTGCTGTGCTTTTTGCGCCTTCTATCATCCTCCGGGAGATCCACAGGCTTATACCCTGAGCCCAAAAGAATTATCGGCCAGGGTCAAGAGGGCTTATGATATGGGCGCCACCACAGTTCTTTTACAGGGGGGGCACAATCCAAAAATAAGGCTGATAGACTGGCTGGATTATATTCATGCCATCAGGGCTCTTTGCCCTGATATCCATATTCATCCCTTTAGTCCTACTGAATACAGTTTTATGGCAAAACTTGAAAAACGACCTGTCCAGGAAATATTAGAGAC
Source organism: Desulfobacteraceae bacterium (assembly GCA_030642205.1). GTDB lineage: Bacteria > Desulfobacterota > DSM-4660 > Desulfatiglandales > Desulfatiglandaceae > DAOWOF01. The sequence continues at coordinate 3,122 of DAOWOF010000221.1, forward strand.
TGTTTTTGCCGAGGGAATTGATACAATTCCTGGAGGCGGAGCCGAGATCCTAAGTGAGCCTGTTCGCGTCAGGATAGCAAAAAACAAGGCCAGTTCCGAAGAATGGTTGTCTGTCTCGGAATTGGCGCATAAAACAGGATTTCGAACAACCGCTACCATGATGTTTGGCCATCTGGAGACAGATGAAGATATTATTACCCATCTTATTGCCCTGCGTAACCTTCAGGATCGGACAGGTGGTTTTTCAAGTTTTATCCCATGGTCATTTAAACCGGGTAATTCCATCCTGGGCAGGACCATAAAAACAAATGTGCATCCAGCAAAATATGTTCGGATTATTGCTCTGGCACGCCTCATGCTTGATAATTTCCCTCATATTCAATCATCCTGGTTTAGTGAAAATATCCCCGCAGGCCAATTGGGTCTTCTGGCAGGAGCTGATGATTTTGGAGGGGTGCTGGTGGAGGAAAATGTGCTTCAGCAGGCTGGTCATGACAGGACAGCGACCAGGGAAGATGTGATTACCATCATACGACGAACAGGCTTTGATCCTGTCAGACGTGATTCTTATTATAATATTATCGAAGAGCTCCTGATTCCATGACTGATAAAACCCATCATCGCGATACCCTTATATCAGCTCGCCAAAATCGGGATATGTTTGATAAAATAGCCAAACGCTATGATCTGTTAAATCTTGTTCTTTCATGCGGGCTTGATCATTATTGGCGCAAAAAAGCAGTTCGTATCTTAATGCCGGAAAGAGGTGAAAAGATCTTGGATATCGGCAGCGGCACTGGAGACATTGCCATTGAAATACTCAGGCAACAGCCGCAGATCTGCGTTGTAGGTATTGATCCGGCTGAGGATATGCTTGAAATAGCAAAACAAAAGATTTTAAAGCAAGGTCTTCAGGAAA
>DAOWOF010000211.1 GCA_030642205.1 Desulfobacteraceae bacterium
GATCGTCTTCCTTGGTTCATGATATGATACCATGCTCCAGGATATTCTATTCTTAGTGGTCGTGACATATTTTTTTATTTAACAAAATTGTTTAAGAGTCAAATGAAGATATCGGGAGTATGTTGGTAGCTTAAATTTCTTGAAAATCGGTCTTGACATGGGGTCCACTTTATACATATCAAGGACTACCAAAACATAAAGGATTAAAAATGGTTGAAGATCGGCAAAGAAAGAACGAAAAAAGAAAATATTATGCAGGAATTCTCGACGTAAGGCATTCAGGAGTTGTTTCTTGATACCATAAAAAGCAAGGCCATTTTCAGGCCTGCTTTCTTTTGGAATACGAAGTCTATTTACGAGCCTGAACAACGCATATGATGTTCAGGCCATTAACTGCAATTTGTGGCCTTTCGAGGCATAGTCAAGATTGTCTCTATGATTCATTAATCATTGCCATAATCTGTCCATCTGCGAACCCTTTTAAATTAAGAGCGCCTGAACGGCATGAAGAGACACATAAACCGCAACCTTTACAGAGAACAGAATTAATCTCTACCTTTCCTGCGAAACGACCCTCCTCTATAAATAATGGAGCTGAAAAAGGACAGATCGAAATACAGACGCCACAGCTACTGCAACTCATTGGATCCACATATGCCACAGTTCCACTCGCGAAAACTTTCCCCTTCGCGATTAATCCGGACGCGCGTGACGCTGCAGCCATTGCTTGCGCTATGCTTTCATCAATAGATTTTGGATAATGACTTAGTCCGCATAGAAAAACGCCTTCAGTAGCGAATTCAACAGGCCTTAACTTGGCATGGGCCTCAATAAAAAATCCATCCGCGTTTATTGGCACCTTGAAAAATGTAGCCAGCTTTTCGTCTTTTTCAGGTAAAATAGCCGATGCAAGAGTCAGGATGTCGGCCTTCAGCAGAACAGGCCTATTTAAGGTCTTGTCCATTACTTCGATCTCAAGGGCATCCGCGCCAGCTTTTACCTTTGGTTTGTTTTCAATATCATAACGGAAAAAAATCACGCCCTCTTTTCTTGCTTGAGTGAAGAGCTCTTCTCTTTCTCCATAAGTTCGCATATCACGATATATTATATATACGGAAGTTTCAGGATTCCGCCGTTTGAGTTCCAGGGCGCTTTCCACGGAATGAGTGCAGCATATACGACTGCAATAAGGCCTATCTAATTCCCGCGATCCAACACATTGAATAAATACAGCTGACTTAATCTTGTTAATGGAGGGATCATCATTAATAAAACGCATATCAAGTTCCAGGTGAGTAAGAACCCTGGGATCTTCTCCATAGAGATATTCATTGGGTTTATATTCTTTTCCGCCTGTAGCTATAATTGCAATTCCATGCTCAAGGGTAAATTCGTTTTCATCCTCAGTCTTTAGTATTGTCTTGAAATTCCCTACAAAACCATCCACATTAATAATTTCAGAGGAATAGTGTAAATGGATTAGAGGATTATTTGTGACATCATTTATTAATGTCTTAACATAGGCCTGGATAGATTCACCCTTCCAGGTTTTATTCAGAAAATTTGCGTGTCCACCTAATTTTTCAGTTCGCTCTATCAAATGAACCTCATATCCCTGATCAGCCAGATTCATGGCAGATGCCATTCCGGCAATGCCACCTCCTATTACCAGAGAAACCGGATTAAGAGCAAGCTCCTCGTCAGGAAGAGCCTCTAAAAGAGCAGCCTTGGCAACGGCCATTCTAACAAGGTCTTTTGCCTTTTCAGTTGCCGCTTCCGGCTCGTTGGGGTGAACCCATGAGTCCTGATTCCTGATATTAGCCATATCAAAGAGATATTTGTTTAGCCCCGCATCAATCAAGGTTTCCTGAAAAAGAGGCTCATGTGTTTTAGGGGTGCACGCGGCAACTACAACTCTGTTTAGCCCTTGTTCCTTTATCACCTCAGTCATTTTAACCTGGGTATCCTGTGAGCAGGTATACATATTGTCTTCAACATAGGTAACATAAGGAAGGCTTCTCGCGTAATCCCTTACAGCAGGAACATCCACAACTCCTGAAATATTAATCCCGCATCGGCATACAAAAACACCGATACTGGGACGTTGACCAAAAATATTGGTCTGGGGAGGAGCCTCTTTTGTCTCGGTTTTGCTCCACCTGCTTTCGCTTAACAGCACGCTTGTAGCAGCTGCCGCAGCAGAGGCCTCAACTACAGACTGGGGAATATCTTTTGGGCCCTGAATAGCACCGCATACATAGATTCCTTCTCTATTGGTTGATACAGGTTCAAAGCTATTGGTCTCAATAAAACTGTTTTTATTTAACTGGATTCCAAGCATTTTAGCCAGTTCTTTTGTATCATCTCCAACCTTAAACCCTGAAGACAATACAACAAGATTAAATATTTCAGTCTTTTGCTCACCATTTTCATCCACATAAACAATACAGACGTCGCCATTATCCAAAGGTTCCAGGGTGTGTATTCGTGAACGTATAAACCGAACCCCATGCTCATCTTTTGCCCTGTTATAATAATCTTCAAAGTCTTTTCCATGGGTACGGATATCCATGTAAAAAATAGCAGTATCAAGATCTCCATGGGCATGTTCCTTGGAAATTACAGCCTCTTTGATAGCATACATGCAACAGACAGAGGAACAGTATGGCTTGGCTTGTTGTTGCATTCCACGGGAACCAACACATTGCAGCCAGGCAATTTTTTGAGGTTCTTCCCGATCATAAGGACGCATTAAATGGCCCATATATGGGCCTGAGGCGCTCAGTATCCTTTCAAACTCAAGGCTGGTAACGATATTGGGTGATTTTGAATAATTAAAGACATCCAGCTTGCTGGAATCAAAGACTTCATTGCCAAGAGCTAAAACAACAGCTCCAATTGTAAGTTCGCTTTTTCTAGGTTGATCATCATAAATAATTGCATTGGCAAGACATGCTGTTTCACATATCCCGCAGCCTATGCATAGCTGCCGATCAATTGTATATGCAAGTGGAATAGCTTGAGCGTATAGTATGGAAGTCGCAGCTTTAAGATCCAGACCACAGTCATATTCATTAATGCCGCTGATAGGACAAACCTGACTGCATTGACCACAACCTGTACATTTGTTCTGATCTATATAACGGGGTTCATTTTTAAGAACCGCCTTAAAATTACCTGGTTCACCTTCAAGAGATTCAATTTCTGAATTTGTAATTATATTGATGTTTAGATGTCGGCCGACCTCGACCAGTTTGGGTGAAATAATTCACATGGCACAGTCATTTGTTGGAAAGGTTTTGTCCAACTGAGCCATTATGCCGCCAATACTTGGAGATCTATCAACCAGATGAACGTAAAAACCGGAAGATGCAAGATCAAGGGAGGCCTGCATTCCTGCGATACCAGCTCCTACAACCATGACACTCCCTGTTTTTTTGGCTTTGTTTATATTTTCCATATCAATCCCTTCATTAGTTTTCAAAAAAGCATAAGGTCTATGCAGCCAGGCTGATAAACTTAGGATTCGAGCCATCCGGACATGCTAAATGGCATGGAGGTTTATCCGCTTTCTGCACAGCAAAAGCCCCGGGAATTGCCTGCGCATATTTTTTAAAAACAGCTTTTCTGGAATTCAGGCCCTGATTGTATTCATTTGGCAAGGAGACAGGACGAACCTCAGAACAATCACCGCAGGCAGTGTATTTTTATAAATCTATATATCCGGGATCTTTTTGAATAGTGGCTTGAAAGTGACCGGAGGTTTCCTCGCTTTGCTTAACCTCCGCACATGTAATTACATTGATATTAAGATGCCGGTCGACCCCGACTAGTTTGTGTGAAATAATTCACATGGCACAATCATTAAATTATATCAAATTGACCAATCCTACTCTGCTAATTTTAAGGTTGTCAAGAAAAATTTAATACTGCAAAGGGTCTAAAGCAGTTCCTTAAAATGGGTTTAGATAGCGTGGATAAGCCATTTTTACGTTTAAAGCGCCTATGTATTGTAATCAGATGGCTCAAGACATACAGCCTGTGGCACACTTACAGGGAAGGAAACTGCCATTAATATCAATGTATTACGTCCCCAATTTGTAATGTTTCAGGCAATAGCATTCATATTACCTAAGTGTGGTCTCAAAACATTTTCGCAAAAATTGATTAAAA
>DAOWOF010000005.1 GCA_030642205.1 Desulfobacteraceae bacterium
TCCATTTATTAAGGATGATCCTCCTCTAATGGTCGGCGCGCCACATATAGACCGCATAGTTGTGTTTGGGGGAGGTATTCCTATTCAAATCAATGGAGAAATCGTGGGTGGAATTGGTGTCAGCGGTGGACATTATTCCCAAGACGTAGAATGCGCCAAAGAGGCTTTAAAGATCCTTGATGTCTAACCCTGCTCTTATGGAAAGACTAATGCTGATCAACGAGTAAGGTCTTTCCAGGCCTTAGCCGCAGCATCTTTGCCATTTCCACTCCCCCCTTGAGATTGTCTTGGGAATGATTTGGATCCAGTCAGACGGGCAATCCTGTCTTCAAGTGGGGGATGAGTGGAAAATAGATTAGCCAGGTTGCCGCCTGTTAATGGGCTGACAATAAACATGTGAGCTGTATTCGGATCCGCCTGCATTGGAATTCTCTCGGAATAGGTTCCCAGTTTTCTTAATGCATTTGCCAGGCCTTTTGGATCTCCAACAAAGTTGGCTCCGGTGGCATCTGCAAGATATTCCCGGGATCTGGAAATTGCCATCTGTACCACCATGGCTGCGATCGGTGCCAAAATGGACATTAAGATCATACCAATAACCCCCAGCCCTCCTTCGTCATCATCTTGAGAACCAAACCCAAAAATAGCTGACCAACGGGCCATATTTGCAATAATCATAATCGCTCCAGCCATAGTAGCAGCAATGGAACCGATTAAAATATCCCTATTCTTGATATGGGCCATTTCATGGGCCAAAACGCCCATAATCTCATCCCTGTTCATAAGATTAAGAAGGCCCTCTGTAACTGCCACAATCCCATATTCAGGACTCCTGCCAGTAGCAAAAGCATTAGGAGCAGCCCCAGGTATAAGATATACCCTGGGCATCGGAATATTTGCCCTTTGAGCCAGATAGTCAACCATCTGATATAAATCAGGATGCTCCTGGGGATTGATTTCGCTGGCATGGTGCATTCTGAGAACTATTTTATCAGAATACCAATATGAAAAAAAATTCATCCCAATAGCCAGGATAAAGGCAAAATACATGCCCTGTTGGCCCCCAATAAGTTTGCCAATTATTAACATCAGGATCGTCAAAGCGCCTAAAAGTAATGTCGTCTTAAACCAATTATCCATGTTATCATTTTCCGAGGTATAAAGTGCATTCAAATAGTTCTGCCCACACGCCCCAAGCTGGGCTAACCCGCGCCTGTCTCACGCAGACAGGCCATCATTGTGCTATTGATGAACCAATCAATGATTTTGAGCGGGCCTTATAATCCAGAGACATTCGAATCTTCTTTAATATATCCTCTGTCTGAAATGGTTTTTCGATAAAGCCGCAGACTCCGGTTCCCAGCATTTTTTTCACGAAGATCTTTTCAGTATAGCCACTTATAATAATGATTTTGGCCTTTGAATTTATTCCCATTATCCTGTCAAGACATTGGCGCCCGCCCATACCGGGCATATTAAAATCAAGGATTACAAGGTCAATCCGATCATAGAGCTTTTGATATATATCAATGGCCTTTTCACCGCTCTTTGCCCCAATAACAGAATACCCGGCACTAGTCAGAATATTTTGGCCAATGTTTAATATATCCGGATCATCATCCACAAACAAGATTGACTCATCTCCTCCAGAGATACTATTGCCCAAATCTTTGCTATCTTGCAAGGACTTATAATCTAGCTCTTCATATTCATGTACCGGAAAATATATCTTGAATGTCGTCCCCTGATCCGCCTCACTATAACAGCTAATATACCCTCCATGGTCTTTAACAATACCATATACCATAGATAAACCAAGGCCAGTCCCCTTGCCTACCTCCTTGGTAGTAAAAAAAGGTTCGAAGATCCTCTCAATAATGGATTTGTCCATTCCATGTCCGGTATCTGAAACAGTAATCTGAATATGCCTGCCCGGTAAGGCACCCAAATGTATTTTACAAAAGGCATCATCAAGATCCACATTACAGGTCTCAAGGATTAGTCGACCGCCTCCTGGCATGGCATCCCTGGCATTTATGCCAAGATTAAGCAACATTTGCTCCAACTGAACCTTATCAGCCCTGATTGTTTTAAGATTATTGCTTAAATAGAGATCCATTTTAATCATTTTTGGAAGAGTACTTCCCAAAATCTTTGAAACATCCATAACCTCTTTGTTCAGATCGCAAATAGTAAAGTTAGCCTTCTCCTTGCGGCTAAAAATAAGAAGACGTTTTATAAGTTCTTTGGCCCTGAATGTTGAATCCCTGATAGCTTCAAGTTCTTCCCAATCCGAATCTGATTGCTTTTTATCCAACATTAAAAGTTGAGTATACCCAGAGATCGCCTGTAGTATGTTGTTGAAATCATGGGCAATTCCGCCAGTCAATGTACCAATAGCTTCCATTTTTTGGGTATGTTGAATCTGATGTGCCATTTTTTTCTTTTCAGTAATATCCCGGGAAACACCAAGGGTTCCTATAATATCACCCTTTTCATTGGTCAAATAAGAAACACTTAAATTGATATCAATCTTTCCCCCATCTTTTTTATAGATCTCCAGCTCATAATCCTTGATTTGTCCTTTGACCTCCATAGTCTTTTGAATATAAGAATAGTCTTTTTTGCCTGCCCCATAAAATAAATGGCTTGCTTTTCCAAGAACTTCATCCCTTTCATATCCTATCATCTCCTTTACTCTTGGGGAGATATAGGTAATTTTGCCTTTATTATTTGCTGTGGCAAAAATATCTACGGAGCCATCAACAATTTTTTCCAAAAAATTTGTTGTCCTTAGTAATTTTTGTTCCAGCCCTTTTTCTGCAGTAATATCACGTATAATTCCCCTGAATCCAATTATTTTTCCAGTATTGGATCGAATAAGTGAAATTGAAATATTAACAATTGCCAGGGAACCATTTTTTTTAACGATTTCCTGTTCATATGCTTTTTCAGGGTTACCTGATAAATAAATTTTATTATAGGCCTTATATACATTTGTATACGCAGTACTATCTTTAAAAAAATTTTTGTTATCAATATCCAGTAATTCTTTTTCAGAATAACCAAGTAATGAGCGAAATGCCTTATTTACAAAAATCATTTTACCTTCAAGATTTACATCGTAATACCCATCTTCTATAGTTTCAAGGATAGACCTATCTTCTTCTTTCCCTTCAGGAATAATTCCTTCTATTTTCTGATAGTCAGCTATTTGCTGCTCCAGGTCACTTATTTTTCGTTCCATTTCTTTATAAGACAACTTCTTATCCATCTCGTAAACCTCCGGAAGATTTTGGGTAAATATTTAAATAATAGGGCTCAGGGAGTTCCAAGATAAATTAAGGGTATTCTATTTTCGCCAACTTTTGAGACAGAATTAGTAAGGGATAGAATCGTTACGTTTCTTAAATTTATACCCAAATAAAATCTTTACAAGAAAGAGGGTCTTGCAGAGATACAAAAGAATCATGCTAAAACACAACATATCGTATCTGGACTGAAGAAACGCCTATATTTCGTAGGTATCTGCAAGGGCCTCGAAAGGTTTGAATAAGACGTATTGATAGGTATTGCAGAAAATATTTATCGATCAGAAATTTGATTACCACATAAGAAGCTGGATTATACCGCTTTGCAGCACTATATCCTCAAATAGCTAATTGATAGTAAAAGATATTTTTTTACTTACTTTTTTTAAATGATTTATAAATATCCAGTTAATATAGACCTCGGAAGATTATAGTTTGAGTTTTTTCAGTAAGCAATCAGTATCAAGAGCAAGACGTAATGTCCCATAATCGCTAGAGTTATTATTAAGTATTATGTTTTTTACTTCACTTTGCTGCCAGGACTGGTTCGTATATCAGGAATCAAAAGATTAAGACTGTTTTTATCCCCGGCAGCTAATACCATACCGTTTGATTCAACTCCCATTATCCTGGCAGGCTCAAGATTAGCTACAACAAGCACCTGTTTCTCCAGGAGTTCTTCTTTCGAATAATGGCCAACTAATCCAGCTACAATTATTCGCTCTTCACCTATATCCACCAACAATTTAAACAGCCTTTTTGAGTCAGGGATATCTTCGATTTTTTTTATAGTTCCAACCCTAAGATCCAGTTTCTGAAATTCCTGAAAAGAAATATTTTTTTGCATCTTTCCGGATTTTCCTTTTTTAACTGGTTTCGCGTCTTTTTTTTCAATGCGGGGGAAGATGGCCTTGCCTGTCTTCAATTTGATTCCCGATTTTACATGCCCCAATTTTCTAATATCTGCCAATCTCAAATCTTTACCATATTGTTTGAGCCCCAACTGTCCCTGAATTTTTTCAGCCGTCTGGGGCATCACAGGCCAAATCAAGACAGAAATGATTTTTAATGTTTCAATAATATACCACATAACAGTTTTTAGCCGATCAGGATCTGATTTGGCCAATACCCATGGAGCCATGGTATCGATATATTTATTTAAGTCCCCAATAACCTCCCATATAGCCATAAGGGCCTTATGAATTGCAATCTCTTTCATGAAGACCGCATAATTATCAATCAATTTCATAGCCTTTAATTCCAATGCCTTATCATCATCATTTGCAAGACCTGGCGCAGGCAATTCTCCCTTAAAATATTTAAATACCATGGATATACTTCTGCTGACCAGATTGCCCAAATCATTTGCCAAATCAGCATTAATTCTGCCAACCAAAGCTTTTTCACTAAACTCGGAATCAAGACCAAATACCATGTCACGCAATAAAAAAAATCGAAACGCGTCCAGACCGTAGACATCCACCAGTTCCAGAGGTTTAACCACATTGCCAATGCTTTTGGACATCTTGCCGGCATTTACATTCCAGAAACCATGAACATTTAAGCTTTGATAAGGCTCAATACCCGCGGCCTTAAGCATACAAGGCCAATAAATGCCATGGGGTTTCAGGATATCCTTGGCAATAATATGCCGGGCCACTGGCCATAGGTTATTAAACTGGTCTCCATCAGGATAATCAATAGCGGAAATATAGTTAATAAGTGCATCAAACCATACGTAAGTGACGTAATTGTCATCAAAAGGTAAGGGTATGCCCCATTTAAGTCTCGATTTAGGTCTGGAGATACAAAGATCCTCCAAAGGCTCTTTAAGAAAAGAGAGGACTTCATTGCGATATCGTTTTGGCCGGATAAAATCAGGATTGGTTTTTAAATAATCGATGAGCCATTGTTGATATTTACTCATACGGAAAAAATAATTGGCTTCTTTAATAACTGTCGGTTCTTTTTTATGATCAGGGCATTTACCATCGATTAATTCCCGTTCCAGATAAAAACGCTCACAACCAAAACAATAGAGCCCTTCATATTCACTAAAGTAGATATCCCCCTTTTCTTTGACAATGCTTAATATTAGTTGTACCGTTTTTTTATGATCCGGGTCAGTAGTGCGGACAAAATGATTGTAGGAAATATTGAGTTTAGGCCAAAGATCCTGAAAAAGCTGGCTTATCCGATCCACATATTCCTTGGGTGTTTCACCTGCTTTTTCAGCAGCCTCTACTATCTTGTCTCCATGTTCATCCGTACCTGTCAAAAAAAAGCTCTCGTAACCTGCGATAGCATAAAAACGGTTCAATGCATCAGCCACAATAGTCGTATAAGCATGACCGATATGGGGTGCCGCGTTTACATAATAAATAGGTGTTGTTATATAGAATCTATCAGCCAATGCATTACTTCCTTTTCTTCTTTTTTGGTTGTTGCTTTGAGGGTATTTGTTTGATTACATCCTTTATGCCTATCTCTATTTCACCCCCGGATTCCAGTAAAACTGTCAACCGTTCTTTAAGCACATCCTGTCGGATGACCTTTCCCTTTCCCTCCGAGGTCACTATTCTTCTGCCAATCCGTGGCAGTCTTTTTTTAATCTTTACGTATTCTTTGTGCTCGTAAGTTAGACAGCACATAAGCCTTCCGCACATACCGGAGATTTTGTTTGGATTGAGTGATATATTTTGATCCTTGGCCATTTTAATAGTGACCGGAGCAAAACTGTTAAGAAAAGTGTTGCAGCAAAGAACGCGGCCACAGGTTCCGAGCCCCCCCACCATCTTGGCTTGATTGCGAACTCCTATCTGACGAAGTTCTATCCTGGTCCTGAATTCACGTACCAAATCTTTAACCAACTCTCTGAAGTCCACTCTTCCCTCAGCAGTAAAATAGAGCACCATTTTACTGCCATCAAACCGCCTTTCAAGGGACACAAGACTCATGGGAAGAGACCTTTCCTTAATCTTCTTATAAGAGAATTTATACCATACTTCTTCCAAATAACAATTGTGTTCGTAGGAGTCGATTTCCTCCTTGGTAGCCATCCGAAATATTTTTTTCAGCGGTTGAGGAAATGGGATTTGGGTCTTATATTGCGATTCATGGCAGACACAACCTACAGCGGGGCCATCTTCTGTGATCACCATTACTTTGTCTCCTTTCTTCAAGACAAAGTGTCCAGGATCAAAATCGTGGATCCTGCCCCCATTTTTAAGTTGAATGCCAACCAGTTTAGGCATTTTATATTTATATAAATTTTAGCCGGCAAGCCGGTTAAGGTTCATAATTGCATGCTCAAGTACCAATGTGGTATTGCGCATTCCCTGTAGTTCTATTTGTGCCTGATTCAATATTGTGAGACTCTTTAATATGTTGTTAATGGTAAAATTACCAGCAATTTTTTTTAACCTGGATAAAAAATCGGAATTAATTATATAGTGATTTGGGACTTTGGCTCTAATCAGCAAGAGGTCCCTATACCATGTTTCCCAAACTTCCATCATATTAGAGATAGTCTCTTTACTGTCTGTTTTATCAATGGCCGTCTTTTTGCGTTCCATTGATAAAAATATCCCCGGACTGGCTTCAAATACATTTTTTAGCTTTGAGAGCCAAACCTGCCGCCTCGAAAAAAAATCACTTTCCCAATTTTGAATAGCACGCCCCAGGCTCCCTTCAGAAATTCTGGCCAAAAGCAGGGCTTTTTCCTCATCCAGACCATTATTTTTTATCAGCCAATCCTTGATTTTCTGTGTTGACAAAGGCTGGAAAGGCACTCTTTGGCAGCGGGAAACAATAGTTGGCAATAAATCAAGGGGTTCTCTGGCACAGAGGATCAAGATATTACCATCAGGAGGTTCTTCCAGAATTTTTAAAAAAGCATTGGACGCTTCCTCTATCATCTTATTGGCCTGCTGAATAAGGCAAACACGGTATTTACCAGATAAAGGAGCAAAGTTGAAACTTTGTTGTATCTTCCTGATTTGGTCAATTTTTATTATTTGCCCTTCAGGCTGTACTGTAATAAAATCAGGGCAATTCCCTCTGATCATCTGACGACAGGAGCGACAATGACCACAAGCATCCACGCCATTTGGTGATTCACAATTAAGGGCCATGGAAAATATCCTGGCTAATGTAGTTTTTCCGATCCCTGGCATTCCTGTAAAGAGATAAGCATGGGCAATCTTTTGCCTGTACAGGAGATTCTGAACAAATTTTTTTGCCCGTTTCTGGCCCAATAGCTGTGCAAAAGATGTGACAGGGACCCTAAGTCCTGCCTGATCTTGTAATTGATCCGAGGTGTTCAAAAATCATCTCCTCAATATTGTCCTCTTCAGGCGTGCCATCGATTACTTTGAATCGTTGAGGATCGTTACTGGCCAAAAACAGATAACCGTTCCTTACAGCCTGATGGAATTCCATTCTCTCTTTTTCAAAGCGATCTTGCTGATATGGGCCATCATGACATTCATCTCTGGCATTTGCCCTTTTAAGACCGATCTCCACGGGACAATCAATCAAGAAAGTTATATCTGGCCTGATACCAAAGCATGTCTTATCATTCAAGGTTTTTATAAACTCCTTATCCTGTCCCCTTGCAAATCCCTGGTAGGCCATCATAGCATCAATAAATCGATCACAAATGACCCATTTCTTCTGGTTAAGGGCTGGTAAAATTATAGTCTCGACATGCTGTGCCCTATCAGCAGAATAAAGCAGCAGCTCTGCCAAAGGTGTTATATCCACGTTTTCGGAATTTAAAAGGATGCTTCTGAGATGCTGCCCTACTCTTGTACCCCCTGGCTCCATGGTTATAATAGCAGAGATACCATCCTGTTGCAAACGTGCAAAGAGACGCTTAACCTGTGTTGTCTTACCGCAACCCTCGATACCTTCAAAAGAAATAAACAATTATTGCTCCGCTGGATTAGAATCATTAGATTGTAATTCGATTACCAAATGATTAATATAAGAGAAAATAATCCTGGAATCAAGCATACAAAAAAAGCCCCTGAGCTGAATATACACCCAAGGGTAAAAAAATTGTTTTCAATCTTCCTTTTCTTTTTTTAATTATTTTGCTTTGGATATATTTTTCATGGCTAATGCCAGGTCGTCATCCTCTTTTTTAATATCTTCCAAAGTTTTGCCAATAACTTCCCTGGGTTTTTCCTCCAAACCATACTTCCATTTTAAAAATTGTTTTCCGGTGGTTGGGTAGATAGCATAAATCAAAAGATCAAAATCATCTTTAGCCAGGTCCCCGATTTTTTCCCTGGCCCCTTCCAGCTCAGGCTCCAGGAAATCAGCTGCCCGGCAGGTTATAGGAGTCTCTCCCCGTTTAAATCCTTTAAGAACTTTCTTCCGAACATCCGGATCCATCGGCACAGGAGTCTTGCCATATAAGCCAAAGGCAAGATCTTTGATCTCATTGGTCACCATCTTGTATCTTCCAAACAAGACATTAAGGACAGACTGGACCCCAACAATCTGGCTGGTGGGAGTCACTAATGGAGGCATGCCCATCTCTTTTCTGGTAACAGCAACATCTTTATAAACTTCAGGCAGACGATCAAGTGCTTTTGCCTCTTTAAGCTGAGATACGAGATTTGAAATCATTCCGCCCGGGACCTGATGAGCCAATACTCCCGTATCAATAACCGACATTGAGTGGGTATCCAGGAAGTCACGATATCTAGGGGCGATTGTTTCCATATAATCTCCCAGCTCAAGCAGGGTTGATAAATCTATTCCAGGATCCCTATCTGTGCCATATAGTGTAGCCACGATCGGTTCAATAGCAGGTTGAGATGTCCTTAGCGCAAAAGGAGCAAGACATGTATCCACAATGTCTACACCTGCCTTGATGGCTTCCAGATATACCATGGAGGCCATTCCGCTGGTATAATGGGTATGCAGGTGGATGGGGATCGAAATCTCTTTTTTTAAAGCGGTAATTATTTTTGAAATATCAAAGGGACTCATGATACCTGCCATATCTTTCAGACAAAGCGTATCAGCTCCCATGTCCTGGATCTCGTGCGCCTTTTTAACGTAATAGTCCAGATTAAAAATTTCGCCGCCCATACGTCGTTCAGTGAGTGTATAACAGATGGTGCCCTGAAAATGTTTACCATTGGCCTTGATTCTTTCAACCACTGTCTCAAAGTTACGGAAATCATTCAATGCATCAAAAACACGGAAGATATCCATACCAGCTTCACAGGATTTATCCACAAATAATCTAGCCACATCATCAGCATAATTGCGATATCCAACCAGATTCTGCCCCCGCAAAAGCATTGTAAAGGGCGTTTTTTTTATGTATTTTTTCAGAGTTTTAATACGATCAAAGGGATCTTCCCCTAAAAATCTATGCATTGTATCAAAGGTCGCCCCGCCCCATACTTCCATGGCCCAAAATCCAACATCATCCATTTTTTCGGCAATAGGAATCATATCCTCGGTCCTCATTCTGGTCGCTAATAAGGATTGATGCCCATCTCGAAAAGTATTATCCTGAATTTTAAGGGGATTCTTCTCTCCTTCTTCCAAAAAAATATTCATTATAAAAATCTCCATGGTCTAAAATATATTATTGAAGGATAAAATTCTTGTTTGCCAATAGAATTTTAATATTCGACTTAAGTTTAATTATTTTTAAAACAATCTGATCTAAAATACAAATTATTTTTTGGTAGTCCTTAATGTGTAGTGTCATGTTTAATTATTTCAGGCGTGGCGACATCATGGAAATGTTGAAAGAATGAGAATCTGGCAGCCCTTGTAAAAGAATATACATTAATGATTTAAATATGTTACATCTAATGACTCTGGAAAATAATGGGGTCGTCTATGATTTTATGTCTTTCAATGAAGATTGGTTTGAAAAAGGTATCTGCATGTTTGTCGAAAAAGTAATTTTCGAGGGCAAAGGCCCTGGCTTTCTTACTGCCTGAAAGGCAAATGAATCATAAAAGTACTCCCTTTTCCGGGTATACTCTTAATTACAATATGACCTTTGTGAACCTTAACGATGTGCTTTACAATGGCAAGCCCAAGCCCTGTCCCTCCAAGTTTCCGGCTTCTTGATTTGTCAACGCGATAAAACCTTTCAAAAAGACGGCCGAAATGCTCCTTTGATATTCCAATGCCATGGTCTTTTACGCATATAATAGTTTCAGTCTCTGTCGAAAAAGCTTTAACATGAATTGTGCTATCAATGTTACTGTACTTGATGGCATTATCAATGAGATTAACTACAGCCTGTTCAAGAAGGGTTGGATCAATTTTAGCGGTAATTCCCTTGTCACATGAAAACTCAATCTGTATGCTTTTTTTCGCGGCCCTTTCCATGCAGATTGAAATTGCTGTTTTCAGCACACTGTTTATCTGTCTTTTTTCAAGTTTTATCAGATTAGTATCATTTTCCTGCTCAAGCCTTGAGAGATTAAGCAGGTCTTCAATAATCGCGTGAAGCCGGTTAACATGTTTTTCTATAATATTTAAAAAACGTCTAACCTCATTTAGATCATCAAAAGGGTTGTGAATAAGGGTTTCAACAAAACCTTTGATGGCGGTCAGAGGCGTTTTAATTTCATGTGAGACATTCGCGACAAAATCCTGCCTCATGTTTTCAAGTCGTCGGAGCTGGGTAACATCGTTTAATACCAGAAGGATACCGATGGGATTTTTTTGAGCGTCACAAATAGGGGTGCTGTATGTGTGTAATATCTGTTCCCCCTGATGCTCGATAATGATATCGTCCTGCTCAGGCTTTTTATCGGAAAGCGCTTTTTTTACAAACTTGTGCAATTCAGAATTTCTGATAACTTCATAGATACTGCGACCGCGGGATTTATCGGAATCGATTTTAAACATTCCAGCTGCGGCCTGATTAACACTGAGAACATATTCTTCCGAATCTAAAGCTATAACGCCTTCTATCATACTTGAAAAAACTGCTTCAAGCTCGTTACGCTGCTGTATAATAATATTTATTCTCTCATCGAGCTGGACAGCCATATGGTTCATCGCCTGGGCGAGCCCCTCCATCTCTTCCGAGCCTGAAATATTGAGTTTTTTTGTCAGGTCGCCACGCGCGAAATAATCGGCGCCCTGCTTCATTTTTTCAAGGGGTCTACTCATACGTCTTGAAAAAATGAAACTTATGCCCGCGACAAATAGCGCCGCAATCAATCCCCCGAAAATAATTCTTATTCTTATGCTTTTAAGTTCGTTATCTAATGATATTATCGGAATAGATGTCCGCAGCACAGCTATGATCTTGCTCTTTTCCTTTACCGGTATTGCGACATACATCATTTTTTTGCGAAGAGTTTTGCTGTATCTGGTCGATATCCCCGTTATATTCGTCAGGGCATTTTTGACTTCCGGACGATCCAGATGGCTTTCCATAAGGTCTGGATTTTTTTGTGAGTCTCCTATTACTTGGCCGGAAGGAAGTATTATTGTAATCCTGGTTGATGAGAGGGAGCCAATTTCCTTGCAAACCAAATCGATCGATTTTACATCTATAGGAGCAAAATAACCGGCAACAAGTTTTTCCAGGATAAGTGCTCTTTCTTCAAGTACGGCAGTTGTCCTGTTTAAAAGGAATTGCTGCAAGGAATTTGAAGAATACCAGATAACTGCTGCAACAGAAATAGCAATAATTATCAGAAAGGAAGGATAGAGCTGCCAAAATAATCGTCTCTTTTTTTTCATGGTTTTTCTCTAAACCTGTAACCAACTCCGCGTATGGTCTCAATGTACCTTCCAAAAAAACCGAGTTTTTTCCGAAGGCCTACAATTTGAACATCAATGCTTCTGTCCGTAACAGGATAATTGCTGCCTCGAATAGCGTTAACAATCTGATATCTGGTGAAAACCCATCCTGGTTGCCTTGCAAGAAAATAGAGTATTTGAAACTCTGTATAAGTCATTTTAAGAGGTTTGTCTTTTATCGTGACATCCCTCTTCCCCGGATGCATCCAAAGATCATGAATTTTAATCACCGGTTCACTATTTATTTCTGGCTTCATTTTTCTGCGTATAGCAGCTCTTACTCTTGCCAGCAGAATCCTTGGGGAAAAGGGTTTTGTTATATAATCGTCAGCCCCAAGTTCCAGCCCTGTAATAATATCGGTTTCTTCCCCTTTTGCCGTCAACATAATAATCGGAATATCAGCAGTCGCTGGATTGTTTTTAAGGGTTTTAGCCACTTCAAGACCGTTGATTCCTGAAAGCATAAGATCAAGGATTATAATATCAGGCAGTTCTGATCCTGCCAGTTTTAAGGCTGTTTCACCTGAAGAAGCCTTTATGATTTCATACCCTTCCCTGGCAAGATTATAGCTCACCAGTTCAACAATATCTTCCTCATCGTCAACAACCAAAACCCGTTCTGTGTTCATGGATATGCCTTTAATATTGTATATAAATCAAGTTTTTAAAGATTGTTAATATATTATTGTTAATATATTACTGTTATCACAGTCATACAACGTATCTTAAATAGCTGCAAGCCACAACCCGTGATTTAACCAGAATCTAACACAAAGATAATTCAGGCCTAACAAAACAATTATAGGTTTTCCGAAAAATTAAAGGCTTGGAACTTGCGCAAAGGTTAGAATTTTTACGAAGTATTCAATAGATTTAAGGAGGTCTAAAATAAATGAAAAAAAATCTACTATTTTTATTTATTGCAGTAATTTGTTTGGGAATGATATACAGCAGCCCGTGTTCAGCAAATGATGTCGATAATTTGATAGATAAACTCGTTGAAAAGGGGATTCTTTCCGATTCCGAAGCATTGCAGCTTTTACAGGAAGCACAAAAAGAAGATGCAAAAGATCTTGTAAAAGAAGCTGGAACCGATGCTTTTAGTCTTCCCAAATGGGTTGAAAAAATTAAATTTGGCGGAGATCTCAGGCTTCGTCACGACACCCAGTGGAGAGAAACAGAAGATGATGATTATGACCGTAACCGCGAACGATTCAGGCTTCGTTTAGGAGTTAAGGCAAAGGTAACGGATACAACTCAAGTCGGTGTCAGGCTTGCATCAGGTTCCGGTTATCAGAACACCACAAACCAGAGTTATGATAATCACGCAAGAGGTAAAGGAATATTTATAGATCGTGCATATGCCTCATGGAAGCCGGATGATTTTTTTAAGATCACGGGCGGAAAGCATAAAAATCCCCTGGTTACCAGCTCTCTTGTTTGGGATCCTGACGTCAATCCTGAAGGATTTTCCGAGCATATAAATTTTGATATTAACGACCGTATAAATATTTTTTCAAACCTGGGACAGTGGTTTATTGAAGAGTTGGATGTAAAAGATACAGACAGTGATCCTGCCCTTTTGCTGTTTCAAATCGGTTCGATAACCAGAATGTCAAAAAAAATAAAAGTCGAACTTGCAGGCAGTTATTATGATTTTAAAAATCTGGATACACTTGAATGGAAAGACGGCATACTGGGAGATAAAACATCATTTTTAGGTTATAATAATAGGCACTCGCAGCAGATGATATTTGACAGTAACGGAAAGCTTTTAAATGAGTTTAAATGTTTGGAATTTAATGCAACAATAAAGGCGAAAAAGATTCTGCCCTTTCCGTTTTCTATATTTGGCTCATATGTTTGCAACATCGATGCGGATATTGACAAATTCATCAATGATGGTATTGACCCCGGAGACAGCGATCCTGACAAATTACAGGCTTATGCAGGCGATGACCGTGATTCCGGCTGGCAGGTTGGTGTATCGCTTGGAAATAAAAAGGAGAAAGGAGACTGGTATGTAAAATATTTTTATCAGGTACTTGAAGATTATGCCTTTCCGGCCGTATTTGTCGATTCCGACTTTCACGGAGGAGGAACCAATAATCAAGGGCATTATGTTCAGTTGCGATATTTTTTGATGGACAATATTCAAGCCAGGGCCACGGGATTTTCTACTGAACGTGAAAACGAAAGCAAGGATGGGCAAAAAGATGAGGATCGTATACAACTCGATATGGTCATAAAATTTTAATGGGAGTTTTTGCGAAAAAAATATCGGTTCCAGTAAATAATCCTAAGGAGTTGTCCAGAAATAAGTTGGACAACTTTTAACTAAATCATTACCCTATCCTAATAAAAATCTAACAAATAACAGATATCCTGGATATCTTGAATATACTGGATATACTGAAAAAGAGGTATTATAAAATGGGGAAAAAAACAGGTTTTTTTATAGTAGCAGTTTTCTTGGCATCTATTTTTACAACAGGTTTTGCATCAGCGGAAAAAATTATTATTAAAGGCTCCACCACGGTTCTGCCTATAGCGCAAAAATGTGCAGAAGCATATATGCTCGACAAGCCTGATGTAAAAATTTCCATTTCCGGAGGAGGTTCCGGCAATGGAATAAAGGCTATAATAGACGAAACCTCGGACATAGGAAACTCTTCACGTTTTATAAAAGGTAAAGAAGTAAAATTTGCCATGGACAGAGGGGTTTATCCTGTTCCTTTCAGAGTAGCCTATGATTGCATTGTCCCTGTGGTGCATTCAAGCAATAATCTTGAAAATATTACCCTTGTGCAACTTAGAGCCATTTATAAAGGAGCAATAAAGAACTGGAAAGAACTGGGAGGCCCTGACAGAACAATTGTGGTTATATCACGTGACACGTCCTCAGGGACTTATGAAGTCTGGCATAAAAAGGTCATGAAAAAGGAAAGGGTTTTTCCCGGGGCCTTGTTGCTGGCTTCAAACGGCGCTATAGTTCAGGCGGTTTCAAAAAACAAAAACGCAGTCGGATATATCGGGATCGGCTATCTTGACAGTAGCGTAAAGGCATTGACGGTAAATGGCATAAAGGGTTCAGTAAAAACGACACTAAGCGGAATCTTTCCAATCAGCAGACCGCTTTTTATGTTTACAACAGGCTGGCCAAAAGGAGAAACTCTAAATTTTATTAATTTTGTTTTAAGTCCCAATGGACAAAGCCTGGTACGGAGCAGTGGATATGTCCCCTTATATTAGATAATAAGGGCAGACATACAGGTTGTTTGCCCTGCCCTACAGGCGAATGAACAAAGGGTGCCTGCTGATTACAGATTGATCACTCAATGCCGGGCAACCCATAATGGTTGCCTGGCTGCGAATATCAGAGTTTTGATCTCCTTTCCACGTTCCTGCCTGGGAACGAACAAACGGCTAATCGCTTGGCTCAGGTTTTAAACAAAATGATAAACGCAAAAAAGACAATGACGGTAAATCGTCAGTTTAAAGAAGTGTGGATGCGACGAATTTTCTTTGTTATTGCATCTACTTCTATTTTTATTCTTTTACTGATTATGATTTTTATTTTTGCCGAAGGGATTCCAGTCTTTAAAAAAGTTTCTTTAATCGATTTTATCTTTGGTAAGTATTGGTATCCTACATCGGAGCCCCCTGAATTCGGTATCTTTCCGCTTATCGTGGCATCTATATCTGTTACAGCCCTGTCAGCTGTTATTTCAATACCCTTAGGGGTTATGACCGCAATCTATCTCGCGGAGATTGCTGCTTTTAAAGTCCGTGAAATTGTAAAACCGATGGTGGAACTTCTCGCTGCAATCCCGTCTGTTGTAATCGGGTTTTTCGGAATGGTTATTGTCAGCCCTTTTTTACAGGACGTGTTTGATGTCCCAACCGGTTTAAACCTTTTCAATGCCGCTCTGATGCTTGGATTTATGTCGGTTCCTACAATATGCAGTATTTCCGAAGACGCGATTTCCAGTGTTCCAAGGGCGATGAGAGAGGCCTCATTCGCCTTGGGAGCAACCCATTTTGAAACCATAGTCAAGGTTATTTTGCCTGCATCCCTTTCAGGCATTATCACTTCCATTATACTCGGAATGTCTCGTGCTATAGGCGAAACAATGGTGGTGCTTATGGTTGCCGGAGGAGCTACAATGATTCCTTCTTCAATATTTGATCCAGTAAGACCGATGCCTGCGAGTATTGCCGCTGAAATGGCGGAAGCCCCCTTTCGGGGCGATCACTATTATGCCCTTTTTGCTACGGGAATTGTGCTTTTTTGCTTTACTCTTATTTTTAATATCATAGCAGATCATATTGCATACAAATACAAACAGACCGGAGATTCAACGCTTTGACAAAAACAGATATAAAAAAACCAGTAAGGGACCGGTTTGCCCTGCCGCACATAAAATATCGCGAATACAAGCAGACCTTTTTTTTTACGCTACTGCGTTTCGCGGCCATTATAAACGGAACCGCTCTTGCCGTTATTCTCTTTTTTTTGCTTAAAAATGGGTATAAAGCGATAACCTGGACATTTTTAACGCAGCCACCTATGGATTCAATGACAAAGGGGGGGATTTTCCCATGCATTATCGGAACCATTTACCTGAGCATGGGTGCAATTGCCATAGCTCTTCCCATAGGTATTATATCGGCCATATATTTGAACGAGTACGCCCGTTCCGGAATAATTCTGCGTATAATCAGGCTTGGAATTAATAATCTCGCAGGTGTTCCATCCGTAGTCTTTGGACTGTTCGGCCTTGCTTTTTTTGTTATCTACCTGAAAATGGGGGTAAGTCTCCTTGCAGGCGCTTTGACCCTCGGATTGCTTTCTTTGCCTGTTATCATCGGTGCGACTGAAGAAGCCTTGAAAACAGTGCCTGACACTTATAGAGAGGCCTCTCTGGGACTTGGAGCCACCAAGCTGCAAACAATTTTTCGAGTGGTGCTGCCATGCGCCATGCCCGGGATTCTAACAGGAGCTATATTGGGGATAAGCAGGGCAGCCGGTGAAACCGCCCCTGTAATGTTTACTGCCGCTGTTTTTTTTACACCTGATTTACCATCTTCAATTTTTGATGAAATCATGGTCCTGCCATACCATATTTACGTTCTGGCCACGGCAGGCACTGAAATTGAAGCTACGCGTCCTCTCCAGTATGGCACGTCGCTTGTTTTGATTGCTCTTGTTTTTGGAATGAATCTTGGCGCTATTCTTTTAAGAGCCCGCCTGAAAAGGCGCATGCATATATAAGAAGGTCTCTGGTAATGGATACTGATTTAAAAATATCTGTAAAAGGATTGAATTTTTTTTATGATAATTTTCATGCCTTAAAAAATATCTCACTTGATCTTCAGGCCAGCAATGTAACGGCCTTAATTGGTCCTTCAGGGTGCGGGAAAAGCACTTTCCTGCGATGTTTAAACCGTATGAACGATCTTATACCTAAGAGCCGGGTTGAAGGAAAAGTCCTGCTGGATAATCAGGATATCTACGATCCCTCTGTTAACGTTGCAACCCTTAGAAGCAGGGTCGGCATGGTCTTTCAAAAACCAAACCCCTTCCCAAAGACAATTTTTGAAAATGTGGCTTACGGTCTTAGAGTAAACGGCATAAAAGATAAAATATCTATTGAGAACAGGGTGACAGAGAGTCTTAAACAGGCGGCTTTATGGGATGAAGTAAAAGACAGAATTTACGACTCGGCACTTGGACTGTCCGGAGGACAGCAGCAACGTCTTTGTATTGCCAGGGCTCTTGCCGTAAAACCCGAGGTCATTTTAATGGATGAACCAGCCTCGGCTTTGGACCCCATTGCTACCCAGAAAATAGAGGAATTGATCTATCAGTTAAAAAAAATGTATACCATTATCATCGTTACCCACAACATGCAGCAGGCTTCCAGGGTTTCAGACATCACTGCATTTTTTTATATGGGAAAGCTGATAGAAAAAGATAAAACAGATATCCTCTTTACCAAGCCGAAACTAAAACAGACAGAAGATTATATAACAGGACGTTTTGGATAAAAGGAAATTATTAATGGCAAGATTCCTCCAAAAAGAACTTGAAAAAATGAAAATGATGCTCCTTTCCCTTGGCACGGTAGTAGAAGAGCGTGTCCATATGGCTATGAATGCAATTGAAACAAAAAACGCGGATATTGCAGACAGGATTATCAAGACCGACTATGAGATAGACGAGATGGAAGTCGAAGTGGAAGAAGAATGTCTGAAAATTCTGGCTTTACACCAACCTGTTGCTGTTGATTTAAGATTTTTGATAGCTGTAATAAAGATCAACAACGACCTGGAAAGGATCGGAGATCAGACTGTAAATATTGCGGAAAGAATCAATATTTTGGCCAGAAGCAAGGTAGCGGATATTTTCTTCGATTATACACAAATGGCTGAAAAAGCCGAAACCATGCTTAAAAACAGCCTGGATGCCTTTGTGAACCTGGATGTGGATCTTGCTTTCAAAACACTTGCAATGGATGATGAGGTTGACACTCTCAAGAATAGGGCATACGATCTTATTAAACAGTCTATGATTAAAAAACCGGATCGTATCGGTTATTTAATTAATCTTCTTCTGATTTCCCGTCACATTGAACGTCTTGCCGACCATGCCACAAACATTGCTGAAGAAGTAATATATCTGATAGAGGGAAGTATTATACGTCATGGCAAAGGTGTCACATTTTAGGAAGTTAAAACAGGCATACCTATTTGCACACTCATTCTTCCGGGGCTTTTAGCGAATATTAAAAACCTGGGGGTTTGAGTCTATCATGAATATTTATCTTGACTTTTCATCTATAATTATCAATAAAGATTCTGATTGGTGGGGGATCGTTCAGTGGCAGGACGATGGGTTCTGGTCCCATTAACCGAGGTTCGAATCCTCGTCCCCCAGCCATTTTTTCTTCCCTGAACTGCATAACTGACAGCGGCAGGGATGATGCCAAATTTTCTCGCCAAATCCACCATAGGCATTCTCAATTCAACTACAGCCGAACATAAGGCAAGAGTTTCATTTGTAATAATTTTCTTGCCACTGTTTGATGTTTGGGTATAAATTACTGTATCAAATATTTATTTGCCTTGACTTATGTCAAAAGTTATTTTTGACTGAACTCTTAGA
This sequence comes from Desulfobacteraceae bacterium, assembly GCA_030642205.1. GTDB lineage: Bacteria > Desulfobacterota > DSM-4660 > Desulfatiglandales > Desulfatiglandaceae > DAOWOF01. The sequence goes on from DAOWOF010000005.1 coordinate 19,285, forward strand.
TCTAAATTAGTCAGGAGAAATTTAATTTTTGAAGCCAGATTGGTCACATATTCACAATCATGATATAGGTGGATTTCCAGGTATTCTACTCACCTTTTTTTCAATCCTTTATGGTATTGCTGTCAAACTGCGTCAAAAAGCCTATAAGTTGAAATTATTAAAATCAAAGACCCTGCCAGGTTTTGTGGTTAGTGTCGGAAATTTAACAGTAGGTGGCACAGGAAAAACTCCCGCAGTTATCATGCTGGCCAAATGGGCGAGTAAAAAAAGGTATAATGTCGCAGTACTATCCCGTGGGTATGGTGGTAAATACAGGGCTAAAGTTCTGGAAGTATCTAATACGCATTACATTAAAGCCACACCTGAGGAGTCAGGTGATGAGCCCTATCTCATTGCCGCCAAATTGCCTGGTATTCCGGTTATTATTGCAAAAAAACGTTACCTGGCCGGCCGATGGGCCTATGAAAAATATAATTCTAATTTTTTTATCATAGACGATGGTTTTCAACACCAGGCTCTGGCAAGAAACCTGAACCTGGTGTTAATTGACGCCAGGAATCCTTTTGGAAATAACTGTCTATTGCCAAAAGGTCCTTTAAGGGAACCATTAAAGCAACTGGGCCGTGCGGATCAATTTATCCTGACTCGTTTAAAGGGGCATAAATCCGAAAATCATACTGCACCTTTTCTAAAAAAGAAATTTCCCAATACTCCTGTTTTTTTTGCTACCCATCTGCCGGATCAGGTAATTTTTCCCAACCTCGACGAGTCCTATACCCCCGAGTTTTTAAATGGGAAAAGGATTATTGCCTTTGCCGGGATTGGCCAACCTGAGAGCTTTAAAGAGACCTTAACCGACTTGGGCGCAAATGTGGTCTATTTTATGGGCTTTAAAGACCATGCCCTCCTGAAACAAAAAGAGATTAGGAATCTTATTAGAAAAAAAGAAATCCTTAAAGCTCAATATATTATTACTACAGAAAAAGACTGGACAAGGATGAAGGTCTTTTTTGCAGGGGAACCAGCTTTTGGATACCTGGCAATTAGATTTGTTTTAAAGACAGGGCAGGAAAATTTTTTTTGATAAGTTCCCTCTTCCTCCACAGGATCATAGTTAATGAAACAGAGAATATTTTATGATAGGATAGATACCCTTGAAGGAATCAGTTTCAAACCCTTCGCTTTTATATCAAGATAAAGAAAGACAAAAACTTATCCATTCGTGAATATATTTTGGAATATCCCCAAAAAGATAGTCTTAAAATCTTGATCATAGCATCTGAGGTAGCTCCATTTGCCAAAGTCGGAGGATTGGCTGATGTGGTTGCCAGTCTGCCTCCTGCCTTCAAAGACCTTGGCTGCGATGTAGCGGTGTACTTGCCTGCCTACAGACAAATCCTGGACTATTTGGATAATAATTATGAAGTTATCCTGCGTGATCTGCCTGTTCAAATAGGATCAAAACTCCTTAATACTGATATTCTTAAGGCTGAATTGGCGCCTGGAATTCCTCTATTTTTGGCTCGGCAGAATTTTCTTTTTGACCGCCCTGAGATCTATCAGGGGAAATATGGCGAGTATACTGATAACCTTGAAAGATATATCTTTTTTTCCCGCAGTCTTCCTTTGTTTTGCTCTGCTGCTCATATCGCACCAGATATAATCCTTGCAAATGATTGGCATACAGGGCTGGTCATGCCCCTTCTAAATCAGGGCGCCATGCCTCGAAGTGCCGGTGTCTTTACGATACATAACATGGGGTATCTTGGTCTCGTTCCTCCAAATCGAATTGATTCAATCGGTCTTCCTGAAGAATATTATCGAACTGATGGCCTGGAATTTTATGGCCAGATGAGCCTGCTTAAGGCTGGGATCATTTATTCCCAGGCAGTGGTCACTGTCAGCCCTACTTATGCCGAAGAAATTCAAACACCCACATTTGGAGCCGGCCTTGATGGCTTGATGCGTTGGGTTAAAGAAAGTCTTTACGGTGTCCTGAACGGAGTGGATTATCAAGACTGGAATCCTGCTACAGACCCCCATCTTACAGCAAATTATTCCCCCGGGAATCTGTATGGAAAACGCTTATGTAAAAAAGACATTCTAATAAAAATGGGTATTTCCAAAGAATTTCATGATAAACCGCTCATCGGCATGGTCACCCGCCTTGTTGAGCAGAAGGGTTGTCATCTGGTAGCCGAAGCCGCGGATGCCCTTTTTGATTTAGGTCTGAGCCTGGTTGTTTTAGGATCAGGCGATAAAGACTATGAAAGGCTATTCTCCAATCTAAAAAAGAAATATCCCAAACGCTTTGGCCTAAAGCTGGGATACGATTCAATTCTGGCACGTCAAATCATTGCCGGATCTGACATGTTTCTAATCCCATCCCTTTATGAGCCCTGCGGCCTGACCCAGATGTATAGCCTGAAATATGGCACAATACCAATAGTGCGCGCCACAGGCGGCCTGTCCGATACCATTATTGATCCACATGAAGACCTGCCTGCCACAGGGTTTAAATTCCATCAAGCCTCTGTTCCTGAGCTTATGAAAGCAGTTACCAGGGCTCTTCAAACATTCAAGAAAAAAACAGATTGGCCGATTATGCAGGAAACTGGCATGAAGTGCGATTTTTCTTGGGAATATTCTGCCAAGAAGTATTTAACCATCTTTGAAAAGGCTATATCCATCCGGAGAGGGATGTCAAAATGACTAATAGATATCTTTGTATCCATGGACATTTTTATCAACCCCCACGAGAAAACCCATGGGTTGATTTGATTGAATGCCAATCTTCCGCAGCGCCATATCATGACTGGAATGAACGGATAACCAGAGAATGTTATGGGCCTAATACCTGTGCCAGGATAAATGATGAAAATGGCAAGATACTTAAATTTATAAATAATTATGAATACCTGAGTTTTAATTTTGGTCCCACCCTGCTCTCATGGCTTGAAAGGTATAATCTTCCTGTTTATAATAAGATCCTTGCTGCCGACCTGGCGAGCAGAAAACGCTATCAAGGCCATGGGAATGCCTTGTCTCAAGTATATAATCATATGATCATGCCCCTTGCCTCCCGTCGTGATAAACTGACGCAGATACGCTGGGGGCTGGCTGATTTCAAATATCGTTTTAACCGTCCAGCCGAAGGAATGTGGCTGGCTGAAACCGCAGTAGATCTAAGAACGCTGGATCTAATGGCCAGGGAAGGCGTTAAGTTCACAATTCTTTCTCCTACTCAGGCCAAGGCTGTCAGACCTCTTAAGGAAGGAAATCAGGATCAGTCATCCTGGATTGATGTTACCGGCAGCCGAATTGATCCCACTCGACCTTACAGGGTTGTTTTGGATCATACGGGCCAATTATTTATTGATGTCTTCTTCTATGACGGTCCTTTATCCCAGGCCATTGCCTATGAAAAACTCCTGCAGTCAGGAGAAACATTTTTAAATCGTATCAAAAAAGTCTATAAAAAAGATTTAAAAAAGCCACAATTAGCAAATTTAGCCACTGATGGAGAATCCTATGGCCACCACTTTAAATTTGGAGATATGACCCTGGCCTGGCTTTTTCAGCACCTGGATAAAACTCAAACAATGCGCTTGACTAATTATGGTCTTTTTCTGGAAAAATACCCACCTCAGCATGAAGTAAAGATCTTTGATAACAGCGCCTGGAGCTGTGCTCATGGCATTGACAGATGGCGTGCTGATTGCGGCTGCAATGTTGGTCAAGGAGAAGGCTGGAATCAGGCCTGGCGAAAACCCTTGCGCCAGGGGCTTGACTGGCTATCTCTTAAGCTGGCAGATATTTTTAATAAAAAAGGCAAAGAGCTGCTAAAAAAACCCTGGCTGACGCGAGACAGGTATATACAGATAATCCTTGATCCATCCGACGAGAACAAAGCAAATTTTTTAAATGAATATTCGCTTCATACCCTGGATCAAAGGGAACGAATTGAGGCATTAAGTCTCCTTGAATCTCAAAAAATGGCGATGTATATGTTTACCAGTTGCGGTTGGTTTTTTGATGATATTTCAGGGCTTGAAGCAACCCAGATACTTAAATATGCATACAGGGCAATTGAATTGGTTTCACCCTGGTCAGATCAGGATCTTGAGCTTGGACTTATAACTTATCTGGACAAGGCGCAGAGCAATATTTCTGAAAAGGGGAAGGGGAGTCAAATTTTTGAAGAGCTGGTCAAACCAGCCCGCTTTGGCCCATCACGCATTGCCGCCCAGCAGGCGCTGGCTTCCAGTATTAAAAAAAATCGAGAAAAAGATTGCCCGGTCGCCCACCTGGTTAAGGAAATCCGCCAGCAACCTCTTGATATGGCAGGCCAGTCCGTTGTTGTTGGCGAAGTAAAAGTGATTGACGCCAATACTGACAGGGAAGCTTCTCGATCATACCTGATGCTGAATCAGGATGGCATTAATACCATTTGCCTGGTAGGCAAAACCCCTGCTGATCAAAAATTTGATAACCTGGTGAGCAAGATTAAGCAACAGATAAAACCAGGATGCAAAGAAAATCCATCTGAAATCTTTTCCGGACTTTTTAACCATATCAGGAAATTTACCATAAAACACCTGTTCATAGATACCCAGAAATGTCTTATTCAGGAGCAAAATAATCAAATTAAACAGGCGCTTGTTAAAACCCTGCGAGGATCCCTTGATGAAATTAAAAAGGCCATCTACCTGCTTAAAGAAACCGGAGAGTTAATTCCGGAGGATATGGAATCCATGCTCCGGCTGCTTTTTTTTGATGACATCAGGCTTTTGATCTCCCAAAAAGCTGAAAAAATGACGCTTGATTGGAAGGAACTTATTGGATTGTCTATTCTATCCCAGGAAAACAGGTTCAGAATTCCGGACCCCTTCCTGGAGCAGGACCTGAGATCCTTTCTTCAGGATCAAATGCAATCTTTGACTAAAAGCTTTGGATCTTCTCAAACTAAAAAAATACTAGCCTTTTTAAATCTTACACTGTGGCTGAGGATTGATATATGGGAGCATCAAAACGCGTATTACAGTCTTTTTGCCGATACCGCGTTTATCCAACGATTAGACAGAGAAGCAAAAACAGCTTTTGTTGCCTTGGGATCAAAATTAGGTTTTTCAGATAAAGGAGCGTGATATGTTAAATCTGGTCATGGTTTTTCATTGCCACCAGCCTGTTGGAAATTTTGACCATGTCTTTGAGATGGCTTTTCAAAAATGCTATGGACCTATCCTGGAACATCTTAAATCCTATCCAGGGGTAAAAACAGGGCTGCATTTTTCAGGGCCTTTGCTGGAATGGATGGAAAAATACCATCCCTTAAATCTTGATCTTATGGCAGAAATGGTGCAAAGAGGCCAAGTGGAAACACTCTCAGGAGGATTTTTTGAGCCCCTTTTAGCCACTATTCCGGCCAGAGATGCCGAGGGTCAAGTACAGATGATGAACCAATACCTTGACAGGCGCTTTGGACGCAAACCAACCGGTCTCTGGCTTACCGAGCGGGTATGGGATCCTTCCCTCCCCCTGAAAATAGCCCGCACAAAATTAGATTATACCATAGTTGATGATACCCATTTCTATTATGCGGGTATAAAGCCCCATAAAATTTATGGCTCTTATATTACAGAGAAAGAAGGGGCAACCCTTCGTCTTTTGGCAACACCAATGATTATGCGTTATATTATTCCTTTCAAGCCTGTGGAAGAAGTCATTAATCATCTTAGATGGATGCACGATGAAGGTTACACCGTGGCGCTTTATGGGGATGATGGCGAAAAATTCGGCCTCTGGCCAGGCACCCATGACTGGGTTATTAAGCAGGGTTGGCTGAAAGACTTTTTTGCAGCTATTCAGGATAATTCAGAATGGCTGCAAACGACACTGCCAGGCGACTTTATATCTGAAAACAAACCTCTTGGCAGAATCTATTTGCCTCAAGCCTCCTATGAGGAAATGACAGAATGGGCATTACCACATGAACAGGGACAAAAACTTGAAGATATAATCAAGACCCTTCAGGATGAAAACCGATGGGAAACCTGGCGTCCATTTGTACGAGGAGGCATATGGGATAATTTTCTGGTAAAATATGATGAATCAAA
>DAOWOF010000122.1 GCA_030642205.1 Desulfobacteraceae bacterium
AATTAATGAAAGAGGTCTTTTCCAGGGGCGATCTAACCAAAGGTCATTTGGAGCAACTAGCGGATGTCCTTGGAGAATTTCATTTAAATGCCCAGCAGAGTCCTGAGATAGATTTTTATGGCAAGGCTGACAGCTTTCGCGTAAATACCGATGAAAATTTTGACCAGGTTGCTCCCTATATCGGAAAAACTATTCAATCTCAAGTCTATAATGACATCAAAACCTGGACCAACACCTTTTATCAAGACCATCAAAAACTTTTTGAGGAGAGGATTAAGGCCAAAAAGATCAGAGATTGTCATGGCGATCTGCACATGGAACATATATGTTTCACGGATGATCTTGCAATAATTGACTGCATTGAGTTTAATGAACGTTTTAGATATAGTGATATAGTGGCTGATATTGCCTTTATTCTAATGGATCTGGAATTTAATGGTGGTCTTGATTATGCCAGGGACCTATGGGATGCATATAAAAAGCGAACTTCTGAAAAAGGGATTGATGATTTGCTGAAATTTTATAAGGTCTATCGGGCATTTGTGAGGGGCAAGGTCAATAGTTTCCAAATTGATGATCCTAATATAACAGATCAGGCAAAAGAGAAGGCCAGCGCGCTTTCCAGCCGGTATTTTGAATTGGCACATTCCTATATTTGATGCAGAATTGCTTTGCCATGCCTAATCATAATATTATTTTATTGCCTTTGTCCTCAAAAAAACGCACAGATTTGTTGACTATTATTCAGTATAGGTCTATTCGGCTGTATTGAATAAACTGTCCAGGCTTATGCCAAATATCCAGAGCCTTTTTAAAAAAAGGTTGACAAAAAAGGCTACTGAACATAATTTACAAATTTTGCTTAAGGTAATATATAATGATGATGTAAAATTTATAGCTTCCACGAATTAGAAAATATTTTAATATCCTGCGTCTGTATAAAATTTAGGCCTCTAAAGACAGCTTATATTCCTGCGGTTAAAGTTCTCGTCTTTCTTGATCAAAATCGGACATGTATAAAACGCATCATTAAAAAGTAATTTATATTAACGAAGTGAATTACCTGAACTAAACGGATTTAAATCATGCCAAAAACGAAAAAAAGAGGAAGGATAATCATAGATCGGGAAATTTGCAAAGGATGTTTGCTTTGCGTCTCGGTCTGCCCAATGGAACTGATCAAAGTTTCCAATGATACGAATGATAAAGGCTACTATCCTGCTGAATTCATGGAATTGAATAGTGAAGATCCCAAATGTACGGGCTGTTGTGCTTGCGCAACGATTTGTCCGGATATTGCAATAGAGGTTTATCGTGACTGAAAAATTATTAATGCGTGGTAGTCATGTGATAGGTGAGACGGCAGCGCTGTCAGGATGCCGTTTTTATGCCGGTTATCCCATCACTCCTCAGAATGAGTTAACGGAATACATGGCAGGAGCCATGGACAAGTTGGATAATGGGACCTTTATCCAGGCTGAAAGTGAGATTGCTGCTATTAATATGGTAATAGGGGCATCCATGGCCGGAGCCAGGGCTATGACCAGTTCATCCAGCCCTGGCATCAGTCTGAAGCAGGAAGGGATTTCTTATTTGGCCGCCTTTGAACTTCCGGCAGTAATAATTAACACTATGCGTGGAGGTCCGGGATTGGGGAATATAGCGCCGGCTCAGGGCGATTATTTTCAGGCTACACGGGGAGGAGGACATGGGGATTATCGGACTATAGTCCTTGCCCCTGCCTCAGGTCAGGAACTTGCTGGTCTGACCAGGGCAGCCTTTGATTATGCTGATAAATATCGAATTCCAGTGATGTTATTGGGAGATGGTATGATGGGGCAAATGATGGAGCCGGTTGAATTGCCGGATCCGCTTGATCTTGATACATTGCCTCCAAGACCATGGAAACTGGATGGCGCCAAGGGGAGGCCAAGCCAATTTATACGTTCCCTTTTCCTGGATACTACCGTTGAAGAGGATCATAACTGGAAACTTAACAGAAAACATCAGAATATTACCAGAGATATTTCCAAGGCCGAACTCTTTGAAACAAAAGATGCCAAAATGGTTATAATAGCCTATGGCACCGCTGCAAGAATTGCTAAAGGGGCTATTAAAAAAGTTCGTGAGATGGGGCTTAAAGTAGGACTTATTCGTCCTATCACCCTTTGGCCTTTTCCAAGTCAAGAACTGATTGAAATCAGTCGCCATTTACGAGATTTTCTGGTTTTTGAAATGAGTACAGGACAGATGGTTGAAGATGTAAGGCTGGCCCTTGAAGGCAGGGGTAATATCCATTTTTATGGACGTCCAGGCGGGATTATCTCTACACCGGATGAGATTTCCAAGGTTATAATCAGCCTTTATCATCGTCAGCATTTAGAAGAGGATTAATAAAATGACAACCAAGGTTTTTAAAAGGCCCAAATATCTAAAGGATGCGATCTTCCATTATTGTCCCGGCTGCGGACATAGTATTATACACCGGTTGTTGGCAGAGGTCGTTGAAGAACTGGATATAGGCGAACGAGTCATTGGTGTTCCTCCAGCCGGTTGTGCCGTATTAGCATATTTTTATTTTGATTTTGATATGGGTGAAGCGCCACATGGCAGGGGAGCCGCTGTTGCTACCGGAATTAAGCGTATCCTGCCAAATAATATTGTCTTTACCTATCAGGGCGATGGGGACATTGCTGCCATAGGAACAGCTGAAACAATCCATGCCGCTAACAGGGGTGAGAACGTTACAGTGATCTTTGTTAATAATGGTGTTTATGGGATGACTGGAGGTCAAATGGCTCCGACCACCCTGGCTGGTCAAAATTCTACCACTACCCCAGGAGGTCGAGATGTATTAAGGGATGGAGCGCCCATTGACCTAAGCCAGATGCTGGCTATTACCAAAGGAAGCGTCTATATTGAGCGAACTGCTGTCAATTCACCAAAAAATATCAGGCGAACCAAAAAAGCGTTAACCAAGGCCTTTAAGGCACAGATGGATGGTCTGGGATTTACTCTGGTGGAGATTCTTTCTCCTTGTCCTACTAACTGGAAGCTGTCCTCATTAGACTCTTTAAAATGGATTGATGATCATGTCACGAAAACATTTCCTCTTAAGGTTATTAAGGACGAGATCGAAAATCGATCTAATTTAGCCACAGAGGCCATAAATCAAACCTGAGTCTGACCAGGATTCTAAATATTCTTTGGCAGCAGCATCATACTTAAAAATAGCAGAACGCCTTATTATTGTAGAGGTTTTAGGAAATCATGACCAAAAAAACGGTATTTGCAGGATTTGGGGGACAGGGTGTCCTCATGATGGGTTATGTATATGCGGTAGCAGCAATGCGGGATGGTAAAGAGGTTACATTTCTTCCCTCCTATGGCGCAGAGGTTCGTGGAGGCACAGCCAACTGCACAGTTGTTGTTTCGGATGAGGAAATATTTTCTCCTGTTACATCTTCCCCGGATTATGCGATTATTATGAATAAACCATCTTTAGCCAGATATGAAGGGATGATAAAAAAAGGTGGCATTATTATTCTTAATTCTAGTCTTATTAAGACTGATCTGATCAGAAAAGACCTGGAAGTAGTAAAAGTTCCGGCGAACGATATTGCCAAAGAATTAGGTAGTGATCGTACTATTAATATGATTATGCTGGGGGCCTTCGTATCCAAGACCAAAATTAGCACACTTGATTCAATCATGAATGGATTGACAGAAATTGTAAAAGGGAAGAAAGAAAGTGTCATGAAACTGAATCGTAAAGGTCTGGATATTGGCGCTGGATATGTGATTAAAGGAGCCAAATAATGAAAATCGTTAAACAGATTAGTCTTAGTTTGGAAAATAAACCTGGAAAATTGGCCGAAGTAAGTGATATATTAGGCGCTAATGGAGTTAATATTACCGCCTTTTATGTGGTTGCTAAAGCTGCACAAGGTGTTCTTAATTTTGTTGCTAATGATTCTGAAAAGGCGATAAATATCCTGGAGTCCAATGGTTATATCATCGAAAGCCAGGATGTTATTGCTTGTGAAGCTCCTAATCATCCTGGCGGACTAAATGCAGTTTTAAAGCCTCTTAGGGATGCCAATATCAATGTGGATTACTTATATCCATGTATAGGAATGGGTGAACTCACTATTTTAATTTTAGGTTTAGACCCTATTGAAAAAGCCTTGAAAGTCCTGGAGGAAAATTGGATTCGAGTCTTTGGCAACAACGATTTGTTTTCTTATTAAGCTTTATGGAGTAAGCAAAACGATTATATAATTACATAAATATCCGCAGTTATTTTTAGTTCCCTTGATTTTCATCCCCCTTAGGAATGGAAATAAATAATTCATCGTTTTCGCATTTCTGCTTCAGGCCATGTTTAGCCGCTCCTTATTTACAAAATTCTCAAATTAGCCTTGCTAGTTTTGAGGTTTTGGAGTTCGCTCTTATTGTTCAATTGGATTGACCTGACCTAAATTACGGCACGAATTCCAGCGACTTATTTATTATTAGTCTCTTAGTGGATGAATAACGAACCTTTCAAAATTCATCCATGAGCAGATTTCCTCCTTTAAATATGGAGCAAGTCCTTATCTGATCATCGGATTCACTTGTCCCCATATCATATACCAGCATATTTAAGAAAACAAAAATGTATATATGTCCAGAAAATTTGGGAACGACTATTGCATCAAAACTCATTATTTTCATTTGGTATGTTTATTAAACGCAGAGTATATAATGACTTGTTGAGCTTTTGTTATGTAGTTATATTTTAAAACAGGATGTTTATCGTCATGAAAGCATTTTTAGTTGGAATTTTTGATAAATTATCTTTTATCATACTTTATTAAAATAGCAAAGAGGACATAATAAAATGAAATCTACGATTATCAAGATTTTGTTAATCTTTACTATCACCTGTTATGGAAATTTATTATTTGCCAAAGATAATCATGAAGCAGTGGATAATAATAAAAGCAAAGTCTATAAAAAATCCGCCATCAAAGCAGGATCCGATGTGTCAGGGATAGTCTCCGAAATACCAAATAAAGGAGATGGTCAGATAAGAGTAAATGATGGATTGATTAAAGATGAGGATAAATCAAAAAAAATAAAAGATAATAACCGATTAATAATTCAGGATGTTAGTTATAAAATTGGCCAAGGTGATATCCTGGAGATATCAGTGTGGATGGATGAAAATCTCACCAAACAAATTATTGTCCCTCCAGATGGAGTCATTTCTTTCCCATTGATAGGCGATACTAATATTTCGGGTTTGAATATTTCCGGATTAAGAGATATTATCAAGGCGAAGCTTATGGAATATTTACCTGATCCGACTGTAACTGTGATGCTTATTGCGCCCAATAGTCTTACCGCTTATGTGATTGGCAAAGTTAACAAACCAGGTCAATTTCCAATTACTCTTAATACAAATATAATCCAAATACTTTCCATGGCAGGTGGCATGAATCCTTATGCTTCCCCAAATAAAATAATTATTTTAAGGAAAGCAAACGGGAAAGATATAAAGATCCCTTTTAATTATAACCAGGTGAAAAAAGGCAAAAAACTGGAGCAGAATATTATTCTTCGGCGAGGGGATGTAGTTATTGTTCCCTAATCAATTCCCATGCCCTGGCAAGCACAACAAAAAATGAAAGAAAATTTACCGTTTTATAATGGATTTTACGAAGCCTAAACATATCCTTTTTTTAATATTTATACCCTTTCTTCTTTGCGTTTCAGAAACGATTTGGGCTGTGGAGTTAAAGTCCTTTGGGCAGATAATCCTTAAAGAAGAATTTGATGATAATATTACTTTTACCGCTAACAAAAAAAAGGAAGATATTGTTTCAATAATCAACCCTTCCTTGAACCTTGATTATAATACTGAGATTTTAACCTTGAGCTCAAAGATCGATTTTTCTGTTTTCCGTTACGCAGAGGAAAAAGCCCTTGATACAGAACGAGAATATTTTGAAACCACAGGGATATATAACTTAGGGGAGAGGCTGCAAATAAAGGGCAATTGTAACATCTTGAAGGATACAACTCTTGAATCCGAGTTGGAAGAGACAGGAATGGTTGACTTCAGGGAGGATCGAAAGCGTTTTAATATAGGTGCTGGCCTGATTTACAAGAGCTCAACTGTCTCGGATGTATCTTTTGATCTTGCTTACCGGTCAACAGATTATGATGATATTTCCTCCGTAGACTACGATCAAATATCCTTTTCTCTATACTATAATATCCAGATGAAAAATCAGTTGAATATGTTTACGCTTAAGCCATCTTTTTTAAATATAGATTCCGATCTTAATAAGGTTAAGAATAATTCCCTTTCGTTGGGGTGGCTGCATAACTTCAATAAGACTTCACAACTGACGACCTTTATAGGAGTCCGGTATACTGAAATATGTATGAAAATGGAGTCGCAATCGAATCCTGATCATAATGAATGGGGAGTTGTAACTGATATTAATTTTGTCAAGACAGGGGAACTCTTTTCTTTTAGACTTGGATATAATAATAATCTTAGCTATAATTCTTATGGAGAGGCCATCCAAAGGAAAAGGTATGATTGCATTCTGAGGACGACAATCGGTCATCGTTTAAGTGCCAGCGTATCAGGGAATATTTACAGAACTGAAGCAGAGGGATCATTATCTCGTACTAATAGAAGGTATTATCATTTGAGATCTGCGCTCAGATATAATCTTACTGCGGCATATATTTTAGAACTAGGCTATAGCTATGGAAAACAGAAGAATAAAGAATTATTAGAAAATCCTGAATTTGATCGTAGCCGTGGCTTGTTCTTAATTTGAATTTTCCCATAATTGATAGTTAGTGTCTGAATGAAAATTTATGGTTTTCGAAGTCTGCACTTAGCTTGTCAAGGTCAAGGATTAAAATTTGAGATTGACGCAGAAATTGGGGAAATTAGCAGTTTTCGTTCAGAAACTATCTAAAGCGGGGTACCCGCAGCCCAAAAATGAAGTTGTAGGAGTCAGTTTATCAGTTGTCAGCACTGGAGGTTATTTTGAAATTTGAGGATTTGGA
>DAOWOF010000134.1 GCA_030642205.1 Desulfobacteraceae bacterium
CAAATTGATAGCCTGTAGATAATGATATAATTCAAGGTGATCAGGGATTATCATTTTGCTTTAACAAGGCTAATTTTCGGGAAATATTATCCCTGATCCAATGGGAATCCCACCATTCAACAGGATTCACAAAAACGCCATTGACCATAATGCTAAAATGAAGATGGTCCCCGCCAGCTAATCCGGTTTTGCCTGTTAGCCCTATAATATCCCCCCGCGAGACTTTCTGTCGATCCTCTACCGTTATTTCACTAAGGTGCGAATACATGGATGCCAGTCCCTGTCCATGATCCAGGACAACGGTCATGCCATATATCCCCAGGCGGCCCGTAAAAATAACGAGGCCATGGTTGCATGCTCCGACTTTTGCGTTGGACAAGGAGGCCAAATCGATTCCCATATGATATTTTGTATCTATTTTGGATCCTTTATAAAAATATGAGCGATGATCAGCAAAGCGTGCCATGGTAGCTGAATTTTTCAGCCTGAGCCAAGTGCCATTCCAAAGCTGGTTCGGATCAGGATTAGATATCATTTCTTTTAGGGCCAGGTTGTTTTTTTCTCGTAGCTCACGATTGATCCTGAGAAAGTGTTCGATATCAGTTCCCTGGGAATCTTGAATATAGTAGGAAAAATAGGGTAAAACACGCTTTAAAAAAGAATCAGTGATTTTGATTTTATCATTTTTGAATCGTTTTTTACAAATATAACAATAAAAGGTTTTATTCGAGGTATTTCCGGCATTGTCTTTGGCCCAAAGGAAGAGATTAGGATGACCTTTTACATCGTAAGGTATAGCAAAATAGCATATCTTCATTCCGTCATCATTCTCTTTAGTTACAGGATATCCGGGAAAAAAAATATCATCTACAAATATGCCGCTTTCCACAGAATCAGAAGATGTCTGATAAACAAGCAGTCCGGTTCCGCCAACTTTTGCATTATTATTACGGCTAATAGCACGTATTGAAGGTGAAATTGTATCTACAACCATTTTTTCAGTGACAAAAGCAAAGTTTCCATCTCCACCATTTCTGCGGGAATAATCTCTTACACGAATTTCGAGATCAATACGTCCCTGGGATAAAGCTAATTGCTTGGGATCAACATCGACTGTCATGTTAAATTCATGGATCATTATTATTAAAAAGGCCTTTAAATGGAAATGTTTGTTCATATATTGATACTTCTCGTTCCTCTTGGCAAATAGTTACATGAAGAGTCTTAAGCCCCCTTTTTTGATCTTTTATGGTGATATTAAAGGATGTTTTGCCTTTAGTCAGGTATTTAGGCGTGGATTCCAATAATATTGTCGGGGCTTCGCCTTCAAATATGAAGCTTAAAAACCAGATAATAAATCCAAGCAGCAAAAACAGCAATATACTTGTGAGAATAATTCTGATCTTTTTTCCTTTATTCATATTGTAATTTATCCTAATTAGTATTTTATTACGTAATCTGTTAAACCTCTATACCTTAGTATATATGACTAATTACCTAATCAAAATATATATTAAAGGTTTAAATGCTTTTCTTACACTAAATAAATAGCAATTAATATAACCAATAGCAAATGCTTTTGGTTCCATGGAGCAAAATGCAATGAAACTATGCCTCTTACTTACGGACAACTTCTTGGATAGCACCCGAATGAAAACTGTCTTTTCGAAGTCTGATTGTCATTCAGGCACTGGATATCTAAAGATACTCCAGAATTTTTCCGAAAAGTTTTAAAGCCTTTTTTGCAATTTTATCAAAATTAGTTTATTGTGTCATCCAATAGAATTATTCATTATTAAACTGCTTCATATTTGTTGAATTGATGAATTATCAAGGAGTTTACTTATGTAAAATACTTTGTTTTTGCCGTGCAACTGGAGTCCTTGTGCAAATCAGAAATAAACATCCTGTAAATTCAAAACCTGTTTACCACGAGGTCATCACCTCCCATATTAATGCTGACTTTGATGCTCTAGCCTCCATGATAGCTGCAAGCAAGCTTTATCCCAAAGCGGCACTGGTCTTTCCAGGCTCTCAAGAAAAAAATCTCCACAATTTTTTTATTCAATCAGCATCATATCTTTTTAATTTCCTCAAGGTAAAAAATGTTGACCTTAATCAGATCGAAAGATTGATCCTTGTTGATACCCGTCAAAAAAGCAGGATCGGTAAATTTGCAGAATTGGCAGATAAAGAGGATGTGGAGATCCATATATACGACCATCACCCTGATTCAGATGATGATATTCACGGAACTATTGAAGTTATTAATAATTATGGAGCAGCAACGACCATTTTAACAAAAATTATAAAGGAAAAAGGCCTTGCATTAACTCCGGATGAGGCGACTATAATGTGCTTGGGTATTCATGAGGATACAGGATCATTTACATTTTCTTCTACTACCCCGGATGACTATCTGGCAGCTGGCTGGCTGGCGGAACAGGGAGCTAAACATGATGTGATCACTGATCTTATGGCTAGGGAAATATCTGCTGAACATCTCTGGCTGCTTAATGATCTGACAAAATCGGCTACAACCAGAATAATTAATAGTGTAGAAGTTGTAATCGCAAAGATATACAGGGATGAATATATTGGTGATTTTGCTGGCATTATTCATAAATTTATGGATATGAAGAATCTGAAGCTGGTTTTTGTCATAGCCCAGATGGAAAGTCGAATCCACTTCATCGCCCGCAGCAGACTACATGATATTAATGTGGCTGAGATTGCTATGCACTTTGGTGGAGGCGGACATGCATACGCGGCCTCCGCGACCATTAAAAACAAGACAATGATCCAGGTGGAAAGATCTTTACTCGCACTTCTGCGTACAAGAATTATCCCCGGAAAATTGGCAAAGGATCTGATGTCTTCTCCTGCTATATCCATAACCGGCAATGAAAATATTAAACATGCCAAAGATATGCTGACCCGTTATAATATCAATGTCCTTTTGATTATTAATCAAAAGGGGCACTTAAACGGCTATATTACACGTCAAATAGTTGAAAAAGCGGTTTTTTTTAGTCTTAGCGAAATAAAGGTTAAAGACTATATGAATGTGGATTTTACCACAATCCACCCTGATTCCAGCCTCAAAGATATCCAGGAACTAATTGTCAGGAACAGATTAAGGATTCTGCCAGTGGTTGAAAATGAAAAAGTAATCGGGGTAATTACAAGGACAGACATTCTTAACATCCTCATGGGAGAACCATTATTGCCTGAAGCCCTTTATAAGGCACCTGAAAATTCTTCATATCTTCAGAAAAAAAATCTTTCCTGGGTTTTAAAGGAAAGACTGCCAGGAAGAATGGTTAAGCTATTAAAGGATCTCGGCTATATCGCAGATATTCTGGGATACGGTGTCTATCTTGTGGGCGGATTGGTAAGAGACGTATTTCTGAACCATAAGAATCTGGATGTGGATATTGTTGTGGAAGGTGATGGTATTAAATTCGCCTATAGATTTGCAGAACTGCATGAAGCAAGAGTCAGAAGTTATCGCAAATTCAGAACCGCAGTTATTATTTTTTCAGATGGTTTCAAGGTCGATGTAGCTACAGCCAGACGGGAATACTATGAATTTCCAGGAGCCTTGCCAATTGTTGAGAACAGCTCATTGAAAATGGACCTCTATCGCCGCGATTTTACGATTAATACCCTTGCTATTAAACTAAACAAAAAAGATTATGGCACCTTAATAGACTATTTTAACGGGCAAAGAGATATTAAAGAAAAGACCCTCCGAGTTCTGCATAATCTAAGTTTTGTTGAAGATCCGACCCGTATTCTGAGGGCTATCAGATTTGAAATACGATTTGGATTCAGGATTGGCAAAGTTACCCTGGCATTGATAAAAAATGCAGTAAAGATCGATTGTTTCAAAGAATTGGCAAACCAGAGATTCCTTCAGGAATTGAAATTGATATTAAAGGAAAAATATCCCATTAAAGCAATTAAAAGGATGGATACATTTAACCTGCTTCAATTTATTTCGCCTGAAATCAAGTTAACAAAAGGCCTGCGTCTTTTACTTGAAGAAATTAAAAGGGTAATCTCCTGGTATGAACTCCTTTATCTTGAGAAAGAGATCCTGACATGGAAGATTTACTGGTTAGGCCTTGTTTCTTCTTTAGGCTCTGATTCTATCTCCATAATGACCAAAAAAATGGGGGTCCAGGGTCTTGAAAATCAAAAGCTTACCTCACAAATTGAGGAACTTGATAGTCTATATCATGCACTTTTAACCTTTGGTGACACTAATTATATACTACGCATGATCCTTCAGCCCTATGACCCTGAAATATTATTGTATCTTATGGCCAGAAGCAAGAGTAATAAAATAAAAAAGCTTATCTCAATTTATTACACGAAATTAATCAGCATTAATGTGGAACTCACAGGAAAAGATCTCTTAACTCTAGGGCTCAAACAAGGCCCGCTGTTCAAGGAGGTTTTTAAACGTCTTTTAGAAGCTAAACTAAATGATGAAATAAAGACAAAAGAGGATGAAATTAAATTTGTTAAGACAACATTTCAACTTTAAAACTTGATTTCGGATAACTCCTTCCTTCCATTAATGCATCAATAATCATACAAAAAAAATTGCCCAATATTTGATTAGATGCTATATCTTTCCGAAAATAATTTGATTTATTAAGATGGTTAGCTCGCGTTCCTTTAATTTGTCACCTCTTGGCAGCGATCGGTCGTCTTGATTGCAGGTAAAAAATGCGGATTAGGAGGTATTTATAAACTTATGAAACCAAAAAGGATTGTCAGCGGTATGAGACCCACCGGGAAAATGCATCTCGGCAATCTGCACGGGGCTCTGTTAAATTGGAAAAAGCTTCAACAGCAATATGATTGTTTTTATTTTATCGCTGACTGGCATGCCTTGACCAGTGACTATGCTCATACTGAAATTATACAACAAAGCATTTATGAAATAATATTAGACTGGATTGCCAGCGGTATCGACCCTGAATTATCTACTTTTTTTGTTCAGTCTGATATAAAGGAACATGCAGAGTTATTTTTGCTATTTTCAATGATTACTCCTCTACCATGGCTGGAGAGAAATCCTACTTATAAAGACCAGCTAAAAGAGCTTGGTCAAAAAGATATTAATACTTATGGCTTTTTAGGCTATCCTGTGCTTCAGGCTGCTGATATCATGATCTATAAAGCTAATATGGTCCCGGTCGGAGAAGATCAGGCTCCCCATGTGGAGCTGACAAGGGAGATTGTCAGGCGCTTTAATCACCTTTATGGCGAAATTTTTCCAATACCCAAAGTATTGCTGGCTCCTACATCCAGGATTCTGGGACTTGACCGCCGTAAAATGAGTAAAAGCTATAATAACGCTATATATCTATCAGATTCGGATCAGGAAATTGATAAAAAAGTAAGCCAGATGATAACTGACCCGCAAAGAGCCCGGCGAAAAGATCCAGGAGATCCTGAAATATGCAATGTATTTACTTTTCATGAGATCTATACTGATTCCGAAACCATCAGCCAAATTAGCCAGGACTGTCGCCTGGCTAATATCGGCTGCGTTGAATGTAAAAAAATCATGTCTGAAAATCTAAAGCAAGGCTTGGGCCCCTTACGAGCAAAAAGAGAAGAATTAGCAGACAATAAGAGCATAATCAAAGAAATTTTAGATGTTGGAAATCAAAAAGCCAGGGCCATAGCCCGGCAGACAATGATCGAGGTCCAGGATGCCATGAAAATTAAAACATTTGGGTCAAGGACTTGAAAATATGGGTTATGAAGTCAAACTTGAGATATTTGAAGGCCCCATGGATTTGTTGTTATATCTTATCCATAAAAATAAACTGGATATTTTTGACATCCCCATTGCGACTATAACTGATCAATACCTGGAATATCTTGAATTTATGGAGGCCTTTAATATCACCCTGGCAGGTGATTTTCTTGTAATGGCCTCAACTTTAATCCATATAAAATCAAAGATGTTGTTGCCTGAATTTAAAGATGATGATAAAGAGGATCCTCTTCTTGAGATCACAGGGCCCCTTTTGGAGTATGCAGGTCTTAAAAAAGCCGCTATTGAACTCTCGGACAGGTCAAGATTGGACAGAGATGTCTTTATCAGAAAGTCTACTATACAACCGGATCTGACAATCAAGGATGAAGACTATCATGATGTTAATGTTTTCCAGTTGATAAATGCGTTTAAAAAATTCTTGAAACAGTCCACGCCTGAAGTCCCGCTAAAGTTCCGTGTTGAAAAATGGTCGATTAAAGACGCATGTGAGAAGATTCTATTTATTCTAAAAGGGCATAAAGAAATCATCTTTCATGAAATCTTCCATGCTAAACATAGTATTTCGGAATTTATAATTACCTTTTTAGCTCTTTTAGAATTGATCCATATGGGTCTTATAAAAGTCGTTCAACCTACCCAGGAAAGCCATATAAGATTAAGTCTGGCTTTTGATGTCCTGGGAGAAAGCCATGGATGAATCTTTAAAATCGCTCAAATTGATAATTGAAGCTCTTCTTTTTGCTTCGGAAAAACCGATTATGGCTTATGAAATCCATAATAGATGCTTGCCGGATGA
>DAOWOF010000287.1 GCA_030642205.1 Desulfobacteraceae bacterium
AGAATAATATTGAAAAAAAAGAATCTTGATAAATTCATGTCATTCACTCCGTATGGTTTTTGCCTGGTATAAGCGCCGGCTTTTTTTCTGTGCCGGTTTATCATTAAACTCCTTCATTAACATCTTGCTGTAAAGACGATCAGGAAATACAGTATGCTTTACAGCCTTGAAGCTGACTTTAATGTACTGGGTATTTTTCATACCTTCCAGTTCAATAGTCATCCGGCATTTAGATAGCAGGTCCTTAGCTGTAATAATACAACGATGTTCATCTTTTTTGATCTCAATAATCTAAAGCGCTAAGGCATTCATGGTTCTAATAGCTGATAAATATGCCTTTTCCATGGAGACCTTATAAACATCATAAACATAACCAGACCTTCCATTATGATAAAAACTAATTCCTGTAGCACCAGCGCTAACTATTGTGGGAACCCAGATCCCGCATCCTGCCAAGAAACAAAAAAATACAAATAGGACAATTCCTTTGCAAAACATCGTATCTTCCTTTATTGATCCAATATTATAGTGTTGCAAATTTTTATAACCTGATTTTTTATACTTGTAATTTTTAAAAGTTGTTCATTGTAAGTATAAGGCACCTTAATTCCCAAATTTCTCAGAATATCAAATACCCTGTGTGACTTTTGATATGTGATTTTGGCCAGTTCCGGCAAGGAACTGTTAATCGCCCTGATTACAACCTCATTGCGAGGAGAGAAAGAGGGTAAATTCCCGGAAGCATAGAGCCATCCCGGCACGAGAACCACGATCAATATGATTGCTGATGTTATTTTGATCATCCCTTTCATATTCAACGTCTCCTTACATTGTCAGAATCATATCTAAATGAATAATCTCCCCTGTTTTACTAATCCTCCCTCTTTCCAGCTTAAGGACAACCTGCCATCCTTCCTGAAGATAATTCCCCCAAACAACGTCAAACCGGGATATATTATATCCGCTTTTATTGAGATATTCTTTAAGAGCTCCCAAAATAGCGGCCTCCTTATCCAAAGGCAGGAGGATGACACATCTCAAGTCCCTGTCTCCAAATGTCCGGCGTGCATAGTTGAGGATTTCATCCACCAGAATTTCATTAGTGATCTCCCTGGGCCGGAAAAGAGCCATTCCATCCAACTCATCCTTTTTCCCTTCATTCATGCCAAAGCATCTGTATGTCCCTTCATAGTTGTTAACAACAGCCTCGGCCAATATTTTCTGTTGGATTGCATCCCCAACAAATAGACGGCCACCCATATCCCTTATCTTTTTGAGATAGAAATTAAATCCGACCCTATCATAAGATGCTTGCACAACAGGTAAGGATGTTTTGCTATCAATTAATCTACGACCCGATTCCGCCATGCGGTGGTTTAGTCGATAATTTGCAGGAAGAAGTTTTTTGGGCCTTAGATCTTTTATTTCTGCTTTCTCTTTTGCGGCAAGCCGCTTAACCGATTTTTTTGTCCTTGCCGTTTCTATCTGCTTTTTTTTGAGCCGCTTTTTCTTTCTCTTTTTTGCTTTCTTGGTGGGTGGTAAAATCTTTTCCTCTACTGCTACGATCTTGATTTCGTGTAGCTTTTGAGGAATAGCCATCCTCCCCTTTTTCTTTTCCAGTTCTCTTTTCTGATTTGTTTTGGACCAGCCTACAAAGGAGAGGATTACCACGATGGAAACCGTAACCATAACCATAAACACCAGAGTTTTCTTTGCCATATCGCTCTCCGAATCACCTTAAGTTGAGTGTCTCAAGCGCCTTTGAATAAATATTCCTGATCTCTGTTATCCGATTCATATCCAGAGGTCCCGCAGGTTCTTTATCAGGGACAACATTTTTAGAAATTGAAGCCTCACTATATATCTCAGAAATATTCAGGGCTTCTTTTGAAGGCTGTTTGTTTTGTGAAACCTCTGCCAGGATTTCGGTGGTCAATCTCTTATCCTCGTCATCAAGAGGATTTACAAGGACAGCGGATTTTTGAATTTCTGTTAAAGGAAGTGAAGATTGAATAACATCTTTCTTATAATCTTTGTCGGCCTGAGTTCCGGTCTGTTTGGCCTTGCCTTTTTCAAACGAATCGTTGATTTGCTTATAAACCTTTCCCAATGCCTGTGTCTTCTTTATGGCCTCTTTTTTAAACTCTGCTATTTTTCCTTGCACTACGCTCTTTTTTTCGGCCATATCCAATTCCATTTCAGAAGATTTATTCCGGATCTTGACCCCAAGGAAGACAACTCCTATTATTAAAACTGATACAATAGCTATTTTGATTAATTTAAACATTGTCCATCCCTCCGTAAGCCTTTGGTTGTATATACATTGATTATGTCGGTAATCCCTGCCTGTTTACAAATATTTAATATCTCAACATAATGTCCATAGGAGATATTCCTGTCAAAACGGATTTTAACGGAAGGAATCCGCCTTGTTTCGAGAGCCAAAGTTAAATCCATAAACCTGACCGGTTTGTCATTTATGAAATATTGAATCTCCTCACCCGTTTTTCTGGCAGACAGATTCAGACTGTTTTTTGCCTTACCCTCTGGCAACTCCCCTGATGACCCTTTGGGAAGTTGAATCTTTGGCAAATTGCTCTCAATCCTTCCACTCATAGTTTGCCCTCCCATCTTGTTGATATTCATCAAGAGCAGGCCGGTCATAAATATAAAAACCAGCAAAAGGGCTGCGAAAACATCCGCACCGAGTATTCCACGCATATTATACCTCCCTTCTGATCAGGTTCATAGATGATGCTTCAC
>DAOWOF010000273.1 GCA_030642205.1 Desulfobacteraceae bacterium
ATCATGCTGACAGATGTAATATGCTTTATTCCCTGAATGGAATTAAATTCTTCTTCCAGGACATCTGTAACATCCATGCCTATTACTTCAGGACTTGCCCCCGAGAGAAATGTGGTTATTGTCACATAGGGGAATTCTATATAAGGATACTGATCAAAGGGTATCCGAAGGTATCCAATAATGCCGAATACAATAAAAGCCGATGACAAAATAATGGTAAGCACAGGTCGTTTGATACATAAATCAGTAAGATACATGGGATCTTGTTTTCTCCGATTTTTAATTCATTTCTTGAAAAAACTTTGACCTGACCGGTTTTCAATTGATTCTCAAGTCAGTTCTTTAAAGATATTACAGCAAAAAGGCCTATTGCATCCGTACTTTCACCAGGTCTCCGTCTTTTACACTGCGGTTACCGCTGGTAATAACCAGATCATTTGGCTTGATACCTGAAAGGATCTCAATCTTACCACCTAGATATGAGCCAATCCGGATGTTTCTAAGTCGGGCAATCTTGTTGGTCATGACATATGCGATATGTTTGCCTTCCTTTTGAATGACTGCCTCGCCAGGCAATATAATGGCCTTTTCATTCACATTTTTAAGGAAAGAGACATTGGCAAAAAAACCCGGCTTTAAGGTCCCTTCCATATTATCAAAGTATGCTTTAATATGAATAGCGCGAGTAGAAGGATTAATCTGAGGGTTTATGAAACAGATCTTGCCTGAAAAGATTTTATCCGGATAAGGTTTCACTTTTGCGTTGACCTTTTGTCCGATACTAATAATATCAAAATATGTTTCAGGGAGAGTGAAGTGAAGTTTAAGAGGATTTATCTTTACGGCTTTCAGCAATGTTTCACCAATATGGACATACTCGCCTTCAGAAACATTTTTTTCTATAATAATGCCTCCCATGGGAGAATATACTTTGGTATCTTCCAGATCTTTGCGAGACAAGTCTAAAGAAGCTTGCAAACTATTTGCTCTGGCCTTGGTCATAATTACATTGGAAAGTGTTTCATCATAATCCTGGTTAGAGAAAGCATTTTCTTTCTGAAGCTTTCTATGCCGTTTCAGGGTCGTTTCCAGATAGGCGAGGCTGGCGTCATTTTTTCGAATCATTGCCTCAGCCTCATTTACAAATAATTTTTGCCTTTTATCATCCAGTTGCACCAAAAGCTGCCCTTTATGTATAACTTCGCCCTCTTCAACCAGAATCTTTTTTATCTTACAGGCAATTTCCGGAGCTATCTTGACTTCATCATTAGGCAAAAAAGATCCCAGCGCGCTTATTTTATGTTCCACTCTCTGGATTAGCGGTTTAACTATTTCAACCAAAACAGCTTTTCTAAGGGCATTTTCATTTCCTTGCTCAGATTGAGATATTTCATTTTTATCGCAACTAACAAGAAAAACAGATGAGAAAAGGATAAGCAGGTACTTAAATCTCAATTTGTATGAGGTAGCTCCAGGGCATTTTAATTTGGCCAGGATCAATGAAGAAAAAAATTTTAACCATAAGAATACTGATAAGCTCAGTATAAAAAATTGGGTCTGATGGATATGAACAGAAGAGGACGTTTTTAAATCGGCTTTATATGTTTTAGTACTCATTAATAACCCCCATTGAAAACGAGTTTAATGCTGAGTTAAACTGATACTGTTTTACTTAGTGCCCAAACGAAAACTGTCGTTTCGCAGTCTGCGTTTATCTCGCCAATCTCTGCGTTAGATCAAAATTGCAACCCTCAAAATACCCAATGTATTCCTGTGGTTAAAAATTTAATCCTCCCTGTCCTTGGCAAAAAAACCTGGTTTTCATTCAAACACTACTTAATATATAGACTAAAATAATAGATAAAATCCCTCCCTGACCCCAATCCTGATTTGTTTATAAACATCTCACCCTTCTGATAAATAGAATATGGCCAACGTATCATCTTCCCGATCAGGATCATTATAACAATAATACAAAGGGATGGTTCATCCTGAATTATATAGTGCGATTAAGTGTAATATATTAAAAAATTATTTCAAAACAAACATCAGTAAAAGATTAATAGGCAGGCTGTATATTAATGTGACAAATTGGTTAGTTTAGTTGGTTATATTGAGCTATACCGTTCTATAGCAGTCTGAATGTGCTTATTTTTATAAAGATTTGCTGTAAATTGTTATGCAAGGGGGGCAAATGGAGGACGACCTTAAATATGCAAACAACTCAGGTTTCCAGTTGGCAATCTTGTTCCTTTTGCCATTTTTTCTCCTCGGTAAACGGCATAACTGACAGCGACAGGCTTATATCAAATTTTCTCGCCAAATCCACCTTAGGCGTTCCCAATCCGACCATAATCCAACATGAAACTGGAAGTCTCTATTCGGGGTATCCTAAGAATGCCCACAACATATAGCCAAAAATACTTCATGTCAATACTATTTAAGATCGGCACTTTTCTTTGCTTTTTTATTAAGTTCTCTATCCTGCTTTTTCAAGAAATTGAGATTACCTCGATTCATCTCATGATAATAAGCGCCTGGGTACTCAATTCGTAAAGGTCTTGCCATATTTCAATCTGCTTGATTGCAGCTAAAATTAAAAAAGGGTTGGTCTCTTTCTCAATATGACAAGCTCTTTAAATCAGACAGGATTTATTGTCAATATTGAATATTTAAGATGCGCCCCCGCTCTTCTGTCTATGCCTTTTTTGTTCGTCGGCTCATAGCTTTGCCTGTGGCTTCCTTTGGACGATTCCTCACGGTTCCGCCCTTGCCTTCGGCTAGGACCTTTGCTAACATATCAAAACATTGACAAAATTCAAAAAAGTGTCCCGGCTTACGTCGGTAGCCTTTTTATACGCGTGATGTAGGGCGGGGTTTGCGGGACGCGGGGGTTTGAGCAGGAGAGATTGCGGGACGTTCTTTGATATATCGAACAATTTATGTCATAAGAAATATATGCCACGCAGATCAAGAATAGATGCACCTGGGACCTTAGATCATATTATTGTTAGAGGCATCGAAAGAAAAACTATTTTTAAGGATGATGCCGATAGAGATAATTTTTTAGAACGCCTGAAAAATATCTCA
>DAOWOF010000194.1 GCA_030642205.1 Desulfobacteraceae bacterium
AAATGAGCAACAGAATTAACCTCCTTTGCAAATATATCTTGATCTTCTCTCATTATTTCACAAGAATCTATCAGCCTGTCAACAAAATCTTGATAAGTAATATCCTTGTTTCTATAATCCTCAACCAGTTTTATAATCATTGAGATATCACCATCATTATAACTGATAAGCTCAAACAAATCTTTAAAACCGGCCAATCCTAAAAGATATTTTTCTAAAGAATTTGATACATTACCAAGCTTGTAAACTATTTCCTTTGTATCTTTAAGGTTTTGAACCAATCCTTTATCAAGCGCATATTTGGCTGTTTTATCAAGCAAGGTCGCAATTTCAGAGGAACTGTTCTTTGGATTTTTTATTTTGGAGAGTTTTATTCCTATCAGTAAAGAGTTGTCAAGAGAAGCTAACTGTTCTCGTTCCAGCCTTTGAAAATGAGACGCCTTGGAAATTTCAACTATGCCTGAATATACAATGATGCTAAATAAAAAGAAAATCGTCATAAGTAACATAAGCTTGTCTTTAATACGAAGCTGATTTAATTTAAAAAGCATATTTTCCTCTTTTTATACAATATAAAAAAATGGAGATCCAGATAATCAATAATAGCCAGGGGAATATTTCTTCAGCAAAAAAACAAATGCAATTAATATTCCTAAAAGTCAACATAGTCAATTCTGATATTCATATGTATAAAAGTCGAATTTGAAGAGAAAAAAGTTTTATTTATTGAAAAAAAATATGGAGTGTTATAGACTAAAATAATTATTGTCAGGCTAACGGAATACGGTTGAAATCCGTAACGGTCCCGCCGCTGTAAGCTGTGACATCAATCGCAAGTCAATTTTATTGGCAGTCACTGATCTTTATTTCACAGGATTGGGAAGGCGCGAATTGATTTAAATGCAGTATAGTCAGAAGACGAACCTGGATTTATTATTGATGAACTTGATGGCAAAGGGTTTCGAAGGCGCAATTATGGCCTGACAGAACCCTTTTTTTGTATCTGCCAGGTCGTTTCAGGCAGGAGAAAGAGATGAAAACACAACTTGAGCTCGCTCGCGAAAATATAATTACAAAACAGATATACCAGGTTGCGGATGATGAAGGCTTGAGACCTGAACTCGTCATGCAAAGAGTGGGAAGGGGTGAAATTGTTATCCCCAATCATCCCAAACGTCCTGAGCAGAAGGTCGTAGGTATTGGCCTCGGATTACGTACAAAAGTAAATGCTTCAATTGGAACATCTTCCGATATCTATGATATTGATCTTGAAGTTCGTAAGGCGCAAGCCGCTGCTGAAGAAGGTGCAGATACCTTAATGGAGCTTTCCGCAGGAGGTGATCTGGATAAAGTCCGGCGAGCTGTTTTGAAAAACACAGATTTGCCGGTGGGGAATGTTCCGCTATATCAGGCTTTTTGTGAAACTGCCCGCAGATACCATGATCCTGCCAGACTTGATCCTGAATTTCTCTTTGACCTGATTGAAAAACAACTGGATGATGGCATAAGCTTTATGGCAATCCATTGCGGCATTAATCAATATACAATCGAGAGGCTTCGGAAACAAGGCTATCGCTATGGGGGACTGGTTTCCAAGGGAGGCACATTTATGGTTTCCTGGATGGATCAAACAGGAAAGGAAAATCCTCTTTACGAGCAATTTGACAGGGTATGCGGTCTAATGAAAAAATATGACGCTGTTCTTTCACTTGGCAATGGAATAAGGGCAGGAGCGATTCATGACAGTCATGACCGCGCCCAGATGGCGGAAATGATAATCAACTGTGAGCTGGCGGAAGAGGGCCGGAAAATGGGGTGCCAGATGATGGTTGAGGGGCCAGGACATGTCCCCCTGGATGAGATAGAGGGAAATATCATGCTCGAAAAAAGGATGAGCGGCAATGCCCCTTATTATGTTCTTGGCCCTATTCCTGCTGATACTGGCGCTGGTTATGATCATGTTGTCGCCGCAATCGGGGCAGCGAATTCTGCTCGTTATGGAGCGGATTTGATATGCTATATCACTCCTGCGGAGCATCTCGCTCTTCCTAATGAGGATGATGTGCGGGAGGGAGTCAGGGTAACCAGGCTTGCGGTCAGGGTTGGAGATATTGCCAAATATCCGGATCGAAGAGAGGTAGAAAAACAAGCGGCTAAGGCAAGGCGCGATATGCGCTGGAATGATCTTGAGAACTTATTGATGTTTCCTTCTATTGCCAGGGAAATTCGTGAAAGCCGGCAGCCTGCCAAGGAAGAAACCTGTACAATGTGCGGTGATTTTTGCGCCATGAAAAAGGGAATGGAGGTTTTTGCTGATGATATTGGCGGTGATAAGGTTTCATAGTGGAGAGATATTATAATGAACCTCCTTAATCAAACTATTCAAGCGATCAAAAGACCAGACCATGAGATCATGACAAAGGCTATGACCCGTCTTGCCCAACAGGCCAGGCCAGCCGGCAGTCTTGGGGTCATGGAGGGGTTATCCGCCCGACTGGCAGGAATCGCGGGAACCCTCGATGTGCGCCTGGCTGACAAGATAATTATTGCCTGCGCAGGAGATCATGGTGTTGTGGCAGAGGGTGTCAGCCTGTTTCCGCAGGAAGTAACTGCACAGATGGTATATAATTTTGTAAAAGAAGGGGCATCTATCAATGTCCTTGCCCGTCATGCCGGGGCAAGGGTTAAGGTAGCAGATATCGGGGTTAATCATGATTTTGATCCTGAACTGCCTATTTTTCATAAAAAAATTCGCAAGGGCACTGGTAATTTTGCTCTTGAGCCTGCCATGACTTATAAGGAGGCGGTTTGCTCTATTGAAGCAGGGATTGAGATCATCAATACCCTGAAAAAAGAGGGGCCTGTTGATATCCTTGGAACAGGAGATATGGGGATTGGCAATACTACTCCTTCTACAGCCATTATTGCCGCTTTTTCCGGCCTTGGGGTGGAACTGTTAGCCGGCCGCGGAACAGGTATTGATGATAATGGTCTACAAAAAAAGATACTGACAATAGAGAAGGGATTAAAGCTGCATAATCCTGACCCCAATGATCCCATTGATGTCCTTGCCAAGGTGGGAGGCTTTGAAATTGGAGCATTGGCGGGTCTTGTGCTTGGATCTGCCGCTTTGGGTATCCCTGTTGTATGTGACGGGCTGATTTCCACAGCAGGGGCACTTATTGCCTGTGAGATGGAACCTCTGGCCAGGGAATATCTGTTTGCCAGCCATAATTCTGTAGAGACGGGGCATTCTTTCATGTTTGAACGTTTGGGGATCAAGCCCATCCTGGATCTGGAATTTCGGCTGGGAGAAGGCACAGGAGCTGCTATTGCCATGGAACTTATGGATGCCGCGACTCGTGTCCTGGCAGATATAAAAACATTTGAAGAAGTTGGAATTGATAATGCCCAGGAGTGATGATTAATAAACTATCCTTTCAAAATGCCGATCCAGCTCATATTGACTTCCAGTATCTTGAAGATCTTGCTACTGCTTATTGGTACTCGGAAGTCCTTTTCACTGCCCTTGATCTTCAGATATTCCGGTATTTGAATAAAGACCCTCTTAAATTAAATAATCTTGCAGAAAAGACAGATTGTAATCCGGAAGAACTCCATCGTTTGCTACGAGTCCTGAAATCTCTCTCTCTGGTTCATTACCTGGATGAAAAATGGTGTAACAGCCAGCTTGCCGGTCTCTATCTTATTCCTGAAAATGATTCCTATCTTGGCAATTTTCTCCTTTATCGCAGATTCATGAAACCGAACTGGTCTAAACTGACTAAAAAGATGGCTCTTCCCGGAAGAGATTTTAAAGAAGGTTCAAGGGAAGATGATTATCAATTGCGAACTTTGCGCTATGTGCAGGCCATGGATAGCCTGGCACGGCAGAAGGCTGGGGAGATTATCAAGAAACTGGCAGACCTGAAATGGCGCCCCCCTGTTCTGGATATCGGGGGTGGAGCAGGAGCCATGGCGCGTGCCTTGATCAAAGAGAAAACAGGTTCAGCAACATTATTCGACTTGCATGAGGTAATACAATCAGCCATGATTATCTATCCTGATCAGGCTGACTGGAAGGGTATAAAGATTAAAGAGGGGAATTTCAGCGATTATTCCTTTGAACCTGGGGAGAAATTTGGTCTGATTATACTCAGCAATTTTCTGCATGCGTATGGAGCCCGGGAAGCGAAGTCCTTGCTGCATAAAGCTACTCGATTACTAAAACCGGATGGCATTATTATAATTCATGATTATTTTCCGGACAGGCTCGGTTCTTTATATCAAAAAGGGCCTTTATATGATCTGAATATACTGCTTAATACCTATAACGGGGTCTGCCATGAGTCAGAAAGGATTATTGAATGGCTTAAGCAAGATGGCATGAAAATGTTTTACGCACGGGATCTGAAAACTGATTCTGCTATTATTATAGCCTCCATAGAAGGAGAGTCTCCTTCAATTATCCTGGAGGAATGGGTCTATGAGGCCCATGATGCAGGATTTTCAAAAGCAGTTCTTTTGCCTTCAGATCAGGTAATAACTGCCCCCTGGGTATATCTTAAATGTAAATTCGGTTGTGCTTTA